>JAMOMC010000211.1 GCA_027068765.1 Campylobacterales bacterium | reverse complement strand
AATGTAGTCCAAATCTTTGGGGATATAAAATAATTCTCTTCCATTCGTAAAGCTCTTATATTGCTATCCATGCGATTTCCACCAGATATGATATTTGCCGCAGTTTTTGGGTCATATTGCCCACCATTTTCTGCTGTAAGTGCTTGTTTTAGTAGTTGCTTCATACATGTGTCCATGATAGATAACTCCTTTGTGATATTTTACTATCTTTCAAATGATATAAAAAGTCATACTAACCTATATCATTTCTGATAAAAAAGACAATTTTAACCAAAGTGAAATAAATGATACTCAAGCGATAGTCGAGCATATCACTTTTTTATATCACTTTTAATTGTATTTAGGATTTATATATCACTTTAATGTCTTATATACTCTTAATGATATAAAAAATAACTTTATATTACAAAAGATATATATACCCATATTACAGCCTTTATTGCATATTGTTCTAAATAAATAGTATTAATTTTATGATTTATATCAAATTTAAGCTATATATTAATGTTTTTATGATTTAATCCGATTTAGGAATATGTTAAAAATTAATTTTATATAAAAAGGATTAGAAATGAATGAAGAAAAATATGAAAAGATGGATAGATTTGTAGACGAGATGAATGCCTCCGTTGCTATCGTTGGAGATATGAGTGTATATATCTTTAGCAAGTTTCGTCAATTTGGAGGATATTTGTTTATAGCTATCACGATGGTTGCTATAGCTTTTATAGTATCTGAGTTTGTGAGAGGTTTTCAGTTTTCGCCTCTTTTTGGTATAGATGTTTACTATATAGCATTGGGCATATCATCGATAGTAGGGGCTTATTTAGCTTTTTTAGCAGAGGAAGCGAAGATTACGACTATAAAAGGAGCTATATTTTCCGTTGGAAGCAACCGATTTTGGCAGTTTTGTGCAGCTTTTGTTGTTATCGCTGTACTAATAGGGATAAATGCAAAGGGAGTGCAAAAGATAGCTGATTTTTCGCTCCGATATTTAAATAATGAACTAGAAAATAGTGTTGTTTATAAACTACAAGAAAAAAAGATGAATACTCACACAGTATTGGCTACAAAAACATCTACTAGCTCAGGAGTAGGGAGTTTGTTTATACAAGCACTTCAAAAATCAAGGGATTCGATGGTAAGAGCAAAAGAACAAGAGATACGAACTATCCAAGCCGCATCTGACAACTACATAAACGGACGAGATAAAAGAGCATATCGTACTTTAATAGCAAACAAACGAGTACAAACAGCACAGTTGATTTCTAAAGTTGAAGACAAATGGGCTAAAAAAATCGCCAAATTAGATTGGAAAATATCTCAAGCAGAAGAGAAAATAGCAACTAGAAAAATGCAATCAAATAAAATGAGAAATGAAGAGATAAACAAAGCAGACGAAGCAGCAAATGAACTTATAGCATACTATAAAAAAGAATCAGGTGTAAATAAAGACTTAGTAGAACAGTACAAAGATATTGGAATCATCGTTGCCGTTTTAGGTGAGATCATAGACGGGGCTTTGGCATTTATCTTATTTATGGTTGTTAAATCCAATCCAAATGTTGAAGGAAAATTGCAAGTTCAAAAAAACACTAGAACAATTTTAAGACGAGAAGAAAGCATAAAATCACATGATATTGAAGGAAAGACAACATCAAAATCATCTCATTTTTATCTAAAAAATAGACATGAACCGTTATCAAATAATCTATTTTACATGATAAAAAAAGAGTCTGAAAAAATGGCAAATGAAAAAAATGAGATTATAACTGTTGATGGATTTGATTATTTGAATCATCCAACACAAAGAGAACTTATCTCACGATTTAAACAAAAAAAAGGGATAAATATAACACCTCTACATGTACAAGAGTATTTTCAAAAGATGGGTTCAAGCCTGACCTTTTTAAATCAAAATGCAGGCTTTGTTTATAACCAAACTTCTCTTGAAAATGTAGCCTAGATATTTATGCTAAAAAGCAATACACCGTAAATGGTGTCAATTATTTTTTCTCTAGCCCTTCTTGCGAAGGGCATCTAAAAAATAAAAAATACAATCTCTAAAATCTCTTCATCTTTTCCTTTTTATTCAACTTTTTTTCTGTCTACTATCAAGACTCCTTAACAAAAAAATTGAAAAAAAGATTATCAAATCTTAAAAACTATACACGAGTAGAACTGGGAACAAGGAGTTTAGGAATTTCTTATTTGTGAAAAGTCACTGGGAAAGAATTAACCATTTTTAACAAAAACATTCCAAACAAAAGTTTTTCAAAACCTATGAAATTAATCAAAAATCTATCCAAACACCTACTCTCGTAATACAAACCAAATTGCACGACAACAAAGACAATATGAAGATAAATACATACATATTTATCTGATTAAAAACCTCTGTTTTTAATCTATCCTCTTCTCTAATTTTACTATATCTCTTTTTTAAAATATAGTATCTATAAAACATATATAGCAGCATAACAGCTCCTTAATTTAAATTTACACTTTGAAAGCGTATGGCATGTTATAAGCCGTTTTAGAAAAATACACGGTATTTTTTTAAACTTCGCGTCGCTCGTCAAGAAACGTAAACATTTCTTAACGAGCGACTTTGTCGATGTTGCGATATTATAGGGCTTGAACAGCCCTATCTATCTTCACAATAGATAAAAAGTTGCAATAATTTGCAACTTTTTATCCCTATTTATCGCCATTTATTGCAGATTGCAATGCTTTTTCTTGTTCTTTCATATATTTTTTTATCTTCCTATAACAATATGTGTATTTATCAAAACTACACAAAATTCAAAACTGGAGAATTGAGATGTTAAGTAAAAATCAACTCAAAAAAACAAAAAAAAGAGAAGAGCAAGCATTTAATGCTGTCAAAGGATTGAAGTATCTTTTAGAAGAGATTCAAGCCCTTACAAAGTACCCAAATCAAATGGAGGAAAAACTAGAAATACTCTCTTCTTTTATAAGAGAATATTCTGGTAAAAATGAGCCATCGAACTTTAAAAATTTGATTGCATTTTCAAAATATAAAAATCATGTTCTAACTAAAAGGGCAGAGAAGATAAAAGGTGAAATCGAACGAAACAGAGATGAAAATCTTAAGTGGAGAGATTTTGAGATGGAGATTATGGAGCTATACAAGGAAGGAGAAAGTAATGAAAAAATAGCACAAAAGATTAGAGAAAAAGGTGTCCGATGTAATCGAGAGACAATTAGACAATTTGTAACTAAAAAAATTTAAAGGATTAAAAATGAAAAAAGAAATCAATATTGGCTCAATAGCAAGAGCCAATGCAAAATCAATTTCTAATCAACTTACAACTGTTGTAAATGGGATAAATCAATCCAAAGTACAAGCTAAAAAAGAGAGTAATTTAACAGGACAAAATGGACACTCAAAAAGTGACAAAGTACACTCATTGAAATCTATGGATAATTTTAAAAGTGTTGCTAAAAATTTCTTTCAATATGTTAAAGACACTCAAGGAGGAAGGATAGAAAAAAACATAAATGTCGAAACGGCAAAAGACTTTATATTAACAAAACTTGATAAGGGGCTTGAAGGTAGTTCTGCAAATACATATATAAGCATATTGGGAAAAGTAGCAGAAGGGCTAGAAAAAATGACAAACAAAACCTATATAACAAAGGAGGAGTTTAAAAATATGAAAGCTGAGATAAAAGAGCAATGGGATTTAAAAAAAGTTCATCGAGATAGAGCATATAAGAATCCAGACTCAATAGAAAAGGAGATGCAGAAATTTTCAGAATATCAAATTTCTACAAAGTTACAAATACAAATCGGCTTGAGAATAGATGATACTGTAAACAGTCAAAAGTGGAAACTAAATGAAAATGGGACGATGACTATCATCGGTTCAAAAAATGGTATTGCGTATGAAACAAAAGCATTATCGGCAGAACTTCGTAATGAAGTCAAACTAGCAATATCTTTAAATTATGAAGTTGCTAAGTCTACTTATGCGGAGGAGTTAAAAGAAGCTGTGGAAAACACAGGGCAAACTTGGCAAAAGAACTCTTCACACGGCTTGAGATATAACTTCGCCCAGTCCAGACTATCCGAACTTATAAAAGAAGGAAAAAGTTTTGATGAAGCAAAGGGGCAAGTGAGTTTAGAGATGGGGCATAGTCGATTGTCCATTACGGATACTTACATCAGATAGTAGCTAATTTGTATTTACTTTTAAGTAAGCACTATATTTTTTAAAACCTTCTTATAACAAATAGACGTTTAGTCAAATTTCAATAAAGAGAGGTACAAAGATATGTACAAAGTAATTTACAATGAGATGAGTTTGAGGTATGAAAAAGCTACATTAACAAAAAAGGAGTTGGCAGTTGAACTAAATATTTCGGAATCAACTATTAATCGAAATATGAATAAAGGTGTAGGTATCCCAGGATATCTCAAACTTGGAGATGCAAAAAACTCTAAAGTTATCTTTCCCATTTTGGAAGTAGCAAAATTTTTAAATGCTACAACAAAGGTGTTTTATTCATAAAACTTTATCACTATTGTCTAAATAAAAATTAACAATAGTGATAAAAACTTAAAAATGGGTGGTAATAGGGTGGGAAACTATAAAAGTAATTTTTTATTTATTGGATTAAAAGCCTATATTTAGGGATTTAGAAGGTATTTAAGTTGGTGACCCGTAGGGGATTCGAACCCCTATTGCCGGCGTGAGAGGCCAGAGTCCTAACCGTTAGACGAACGGGCCACAAGTAAATGTGTATGTCAGGACATTTGAAGGGGGATTATAGGAAAAATAT
>JAMOMC010000210.1 GCA_027068765.1 Campylobacterales bacterium | reverse complement strand
AATACTATCTTTGACATCTTTTATCCTTTTTTTTGAGTTAGCTAATTTTATTATTATTTTAAATTTTAAACAATATAGTTTTAGCACAAGAAGAATTTTTTTTTAGCAGTAAAAGAATTTTTTTGGATAGATTAACTATCTTTTTTGAAAGAGCTATTATGTCTAGCAACAAATACGATGAGATTTTGATATCTAACAATCTAAAATATTTTAACAAAATAGAAGGGTTAATCATAGAAAATCGGACATCGTTAAAAAACTGAAGTGTCAGTTGCCACCTTAAAATTTATATTTAAAAGTAGCAAGATACACTCCCCATTTATATTAGGTTTAAAATAACAAATAATTATCTATCTCTCACACATCTAACAAAAAAATCACTAGATTTTGAGTTTCTATTCATCGAACCACTACCAAAATATACATACCAAGCATAATTTTCATCAGATGCATATTCGCTTATAGACCAATAATAGTTGTTTTTGCAATTTTTAAACTCTTTTTTAATTGCAGGCTCAAAATTTTTAACATCTATTATGCTATAAAGCTCTGAAACACTAGGAAGTCTCCAGTCACTTTTTCCTCCTAAAGATAACTCTTTACAGTGTTTATTTGCAAGATGCCAGTCTCTTTTAATTGTAGTAGTTTTACTATCATCTTGCCACTCTAATTTATCTTGTATAACCATATCTTGACCACACACCACTGACACCATTAAAAACAGTATAAAAATATACTTCATCACTCACTCCTAAATTTTTATACCCTTCATACCCCTATAAGCTTATTATACTATATTTTTTTTTATAATTATAATGTAGCTTTATATTAATAGAGGAGATATATAAAATTAACTTATATTTATACCTGCATAAAACTCTGCTCTTTTTTCTATTGAAGAGAGAAGTTTTTCTATAAAGGCATCCTCTTTTTTAGAGATAGTGATTTCAAAAAATGAGCTCTCTTTTATCTCTTTTATCAAAGAAATAGCTAAGTTTTGTAACTCTTTTTTTGCAAGTCTAGGATTTATATGACACTCTTGACACATTTTAGAAATTTCATTAGCTTTAACATCAACTCCAAAATCATCTCCAAATGCCATCGATAACTCCTGTTCAAACTCAAGGTACATTGAGATATTTACCATATCATAATATGGAGTTAACTCATATCCAAAAGAGTCTACAAAAAATGAGATATTTTTGCCATGTGCATCTGAGTTTGAGATAATAAGATTGAAAAATGCCCATTGTAAGATGGAGAGTTTTGTTTTTATAGGGTTTTTGCACATAAGAGAAAATTCAAAAAGCTTTTTGAAACTAACCCCTTGCCTTATATGTTTTATATCTTCTCTTGAACCAAAATTTCTCTCATATTTATGTGTGGGAGATAGATCTAGTGCTTGGCATCCGTCTATGATATGGAGTCTTTGTATCTCATCATCACTCACTCTTTTTCTATCAAATCTCTTAACAAGTAGTGCAGGTTTGCTCTCAAATCTTTTTATCTCTACTTGGGCTACATTTAATCCTACTTTTAGTGCTAATTTCATACATATATACTCATTTAAAACTAAGTGTCTCTGTCTTTTTGTCTCAAATTTTAGTATATGAGTTGAGGCTAATTTCCCCTCTCCAAAACTATACTCTTTATTGTGATAGATGATAGGAAGTTTATCATTTACTCCAGCGACACTTAGGCGAGGTTTTCCATCCCAGATGATGAGTTGTACCATATCTTCTGATAGAATGCGATTTGTTAACTCTTTTATGTTTATCTCTGTTTTTAAACTTGGTATCTCTTTTTTATCACTATCAAAAAAGCTCAAAGCTCCTGAAGTCTCATTTCCTATCTCTCTTGTTAGAGCTAAAGTGTTGTTTTTTGTTATTTGAAAAAATAGAGAGAAAACCTCTAGGGCTTTCCCTTCAGGCAGAAGATTATCAAGAAATTTTTTTATACTTCCAGAGGAGCTTTTGGAGTTAAATTTTATGTATGGAGAGATTTCAAAACCCTCTTTTTTCCACTCATTTGTATAGACAAATGAGAACACTTGTGACTCATCACAAAATTTTAAACTTCCAATTTTGCTGTTTTTTAGATAGACATTAAGAGAGTTTTTCATCTTCATCCCAAGGTTCTATGACTATTTTTATACCTAGCATCTTAGCAACATTAAGTGCTAAATCAACTCTCACACTTGCTTCAGCTTTTTCAAGATTACTTAAAGTTGCTATGGATATACCACAAAGCATGGCTACATCTACCATTTTTAAACCCTCTTGAGTTCGTCTAGCTCTTATAAAATCACCTAAAAGCTCTTTAGTTAAATAGCCATTTTGTTTTGGAGCTTTGATACTTTTGACTTTTTTGGGCATGAAAAAACCTTTAATTCTATTTAAATAGTATTATATAGTGATAAATTTAAAAATATACTTAAAATACTGCCAAAGTAGAATTATATAATATTTTTGACGATTTTTGTATAAATAGTGGTTAAAGTAGAATTATATAAAAAAAATTGTTAGAATTTAACCTTTTGTAGGCTAATATACGGTAAATATATTTTAGGTTGGGTTATCATCAAAGCTTTTTTATTGGTACTTTTTTTCTCATTATCTCTATTTGCATCTGAAGTAAATACTACTGAGCCTAAAACTGACTTTATAGAGTCGATGTTAGAGATACAAGAAGAGTCAAATACAACGATGGTTAACTCTCTAGCTCTTAGTGGAGTTATTGAAAAAATTAACTCTTACTCATTTTTTGAAAAGATAAATAGCTATTTAGAGTATATATATACAGATGCGGGGCGAGCAATTCTTTTTATGCTTATTGTAATTATTTCATATATTTTAAAAGATGTTGGGCAGATGATTTTTCCAGCTTTAAAGAGGATTTTTAAATCTTCTGAAAATTCTCTTCACCAGACAAGTATGGAGGATTTTGAGGCATTAAAACATCCTTTGGCATTTTTGGTTAAGGTTTTTGGTATAAATCTTGCGGTAGATGTACTCTTTTATCCATCAGATGCACATAAAATTGTTGAGATTGCCCTTTATGTTGGTTATCTTGTTGGGTTTGTGCGACTTTTGATGGTTTTTGTTGATATCTTTTTCTATCTATATTTTACAAATACTTACAAAAAGAAAAATATAGAATTTAGAAAAGAACTTGTAAATTTAATGAAACAGATTATAAAAGCTATTATTTTCATAATTGCATTTTTGTTTTTCTTAAAAGAGATGCAAGTTGATATCACAGGTTTTGTTGCATCTTTGGGGCTTGGTGGTTTGGTTATCGCTATGGCATCTAAAGATACAATTTCAAACTTTTTTGGCTCTTTAAAAATCATCATAGACGAATCTTTTTCACAAGGAGATTGGATAAAAGTAGCAGGAGTTGAGGGAACTGTAATTGAGCTTGGTTTTATAAGTACAAAAATTAGAACTTTTGACAATGCTCTCATTTCACTTCCAAATGCTACTTTAGCAAATGAGTCTGTACAAAATTGGAATAGAAGAAGAGTAGGGCGAAGAATAAAGATGAAAATAGGTGTCTCTTATAGTGCAAAAAGAGAAAATCTTTTAAAAGCTGTTGATGAGATAAGAGATATGTTAAAAGAACATCCTGAGATTGCCACAGAGAGTAAAGTTGGTAAGTTAAAAAGAAGATCTACTTTTGTTGAGAGAGCAGATTTGCTTGGAGTAAAATCTACACTTTTAGTTAATATTGACTCATTTTCAGATTCTTCAATTGATATTTTAATTTATGCATTTTCTAAAACTACAAATTGGGCAAAATGGTTAGAGATAAAACAAGATGTGATGATGAAAATTTGGGAGATTTTAGAGAATAACTCTTTGGAAATCGCATTTCCAACACAGACAATTTATATTGAAAAAAATAATAGGGAGAGAGATGATGATTTTACTGCCGTTAACGGCAAAAGTTGAAGATAATGGAGAGCTTGCAAATTTAGATAAAGTAGCTATTTGGGGATTTGTAAGTTTAGAGGATGGAAAAGTTCAAAAGATAGATTATCTTGAAGATAGAACAAAGTTTTCTGCTTGGATTGATGTTGTTGTAGTTGCTAGTAAAGGGGATTATGTTTGGCCTTTTATGGAAGAGTCTATACCTGTTTTAGAAGCACCAGTTCAAAGAGATTTTGAGGATGTTATTGAAGCATTTTTATTTAAAGAGTTATACGAGGTGACATCATGAGTTTATTGGAAGTTATGCTTTATATTCATATTTTAGCGGCGGCTTCATGGGTCGGTGGGGCGATGCTTCTTTTTATACTTGGAGTTTTTATAAGGGATAAAGAGGCGATAACAGTTGTCTATAAATATATAGGACCAACATATGGATATTTTCAATCTGCAGTACTTGTTATTTTGCTAGCAACTGGAACTTACTTATATATGCAGTACCATTTTCAAGAGTTATGGAGGGGTTCAAATGAGATATTAGTACAGCATCTTTATACTAAGATTTATCTTGTAGGTGTAATTGTAATTGCTACAATTATACATATGTATATTTCGTTTAAAGCATTAAATCGTGAGAGAACTTATAGAGAGAAGATGGTATCTCGTGGTACTTCTCTTGGGATTTTCTTGTTAAATCTTTTTATTTTGTATTATGCTATCTCTATTAGGACTATGCTTTAATATTTGGTTTTATGAGGCTTTGATTGTCTAGTTTTATAGCAACAAAGTCTCCTTGGAATATAGTTATATCATTTACTTTTCCAACTACTTGAACATTTTTTTTGCCAGATATATTAGAGACAGACTTGGCTTCAAAAATAACCTCTTCATCTTCACCACTAACTGGATTTAAAAAATCAACATTTGCACCAATTAAAAATGTACTCTCTTCATTTATGGCAGCCATTGCACAAAAGTTTGCTGCTGAAAAGATCGAGCCATCATATACAAGATTTTGATTATCAACTTTTTCTGAGTGTTTTGAGCTTATTTTTATACTAGCATAACCCTCGTCTAATTTTAGTATCTTGTATGAGTGGTTTGATTGGATGTTCCTGTGGGTCTTTAATTCGCTTGATAGCATGATATTCTCTTTAGTATCTAAAACTTCGCCCATTAAAACTTCCTAAATATTTTGTTAAAAGAAATATCGGAAAAATTAGATTATTCTTTATATGGAAGCTTTGATATAGACTCTTTTTGGTGCAGGGTAACCCTCAATGGTTCTTTTGGTATCAAATTTATCTAAAAAATCTCCTAAACTCTCTCCTAAAATCCATTCAGTTGCTCTTTGTTCATTAAGAGTTGTCTCTTTTACCTCTAAAATCTCTACATCTTTAAATCCAGCTCTTTTACACCAATTTGTAAGAGCTGGTATGGTTGGAACAAAGTAGATATTTGGAATTTTTGAGTAAGTTGTTTTTGGAGTCAAACATATATCTTCATCTCCATCAATCATAAATGTATCAAGATAGAGAGTCCCATTTTTATTTAATCCTTTTTTGAGTGATTTTAGTGTACTTATAGGGTCACTCCTATGGTAAAGAACTCCCAGACATAAAATAACATCAAATTTTTCATCATAAATATCAAGATGCTCAACTCCAAGCATTTCAAAAACAATATCACTTTTTATAAAATGGTTTATAAAATCAAATTGAGTTTTGAAGTGAGGTGATGGGTCAAAACCTACTATTTTTGAAGGTTTTAGATTTAAAAGTCTAAACATATAGTATCCATTGTTACAGCCAATATCAGCAACTTTTTTATCTTTTATATCTAAATGAGGCTCTAAAAGGTTGTATTTTATAAAACTTTGCCACTCAGCATCTATAAAAGTATCAAAAAGTTTAAAAGGTCCTTTTCTCCAAGGACGAAGCTCTTTTGCAAAGTCATAAATCTCTTTTTGTAAATTGTCTGAAATTTTACCAGAGATTTCTATCTTGTCTGATATTTTGTGTTTTGTTTCTATATTTGGGAGGGTATCAAGAGATTGTCGAAGTGGGCTTATGTTTTTCCAAGTTAGCCACTTTTGTCTACTTACACGTAGGTTTTCTAAGTTCAACTGTTTTATCTTTACACTGTCCATCGTTACTAAAAAAAGTACCTATCTCCTCTTTTACCTCTACCGCTCCATCCATCGCCTCAGTATAATCTATGATATTTTCATCACAGGAGTTTATAAATACTCCATTTGCATCATAATATGTTTTACACTTATTATATAAATTTCCAGATACTCCACGATCGTTAAAGTATAAGCATCCTTGAAATGGTAAAAGAGTTAGTAAACATATAAGATATCTCATAAGGTGATTGTACAAAGTTTTTACAAAAACTAAAATTATTTTTTAAAAAACCGATATAAATAGAGCTTATGAAGGAGAGATGATGAAGTATGAATTAAAAGAGTTAAAATTAGCATTAGAACATATAAAAGAGGTTCAAGAGATGATTATAACATTAAATCATGACTCAATGACACTTTTGAGTGATTCTATATTTGACGCAGATGTTGATTTGTGTGAGGATGGTTTTGTGGCACTACAGCATCAAGATATTTTAACTCAGCAGTTAAATGCATCTACTGAGCTTTTAGAGATGATAACAAAACATATAGATGAAGGGGATTTACCAAATCTTGATAAAAATATTGCTTCTGCATTAAAAGTTGCAAAAGCTAAAAAAGAGGCATTTTTAGGAAATGCTTTTGGTGAGAAACACGAAGATTTATCTGAGCTTTTTTAATACTCATTTTTATAAAGAAAATCTATACCACTACTATCTGGACTAAAGATGATATCAGTCTCAAATCTTTTTGAGTGCTGATACTTGACTTTGATAGTTTGTACTATGTCATTTATATAGATTATAGTCATTTTTCTTGAGATTTTTTTACCAACCTCCACTCCAAACCCTCCCTCTTCATTTGTCGATAGGATAAGTTTATCAAGTTTAATACCAAAGTTTTCAACCAACTCTTTTGCAAATGTATTTCCAAACATAGATAGAGCTGCTTTTGAAGAGTCGGTGTCACTACTTGCTAAATCAGCTGTTGTTGAGTTAAAAAGTAAAACTGATAAAATATCACTTTGAGTTAAAAATGGAGTTGAGCTAAAGTTTATACTAGGAGAGTCTAAAAGTCCACTAACATTTATAGAGATATTGTATGGGTCGCTTTTGTGAGTTATGTTTAAATTTAAAAATGGATTTAAAGCCGCTCCTGCAAAGAGTATTTCGCTACTTTGTACTTTAAACTCTTTATCTCCTTCCATATGAACTCCATTTAAGATTTTTGCTACTCCTAAAAATTCAAGCTCTTTTTTTGCCTCTTTCCAAAGTTGAAGCTCTAAATCAATAGTTGCTTTTGTATTTTTAATCTTATAATAAATTGGCTTTTTTGTTATAAGTGAGACATTAATAAGAAGGTTGCTATCTTTTGATATATCTTTCTCTTTTATATCTTGAATGATTATAATATCTTCATCTTGAATATAGTGTTTCTTTTTTGCTTCATAGTTTACCTCACCCTTTAAAACTTCAATTTTTCCATCTATTTTTATTTCATTTTTTTTAAAAACAGAGTTTAAATCTGCATTAAAATATATCTCTCCTTCAACTCCTTTATAGTGATAGTTTTTACTTTTAAGTGAAAACTCTCCAAAAGTTTTTGCAAAATCATACTCTCCTTTTAGTGTCGCTTGGTCGTTTATCCAAAAGTTTTCAACTATTAGTTTTTTGTTTTTATATGAAAATTGTGAAGCATTAAGAGATTTGAAAATTCTATCATAATCTAAAAATGTGCTTATATAGTAGTCACTAATCTCATAATTTTCACCTTTTTTATTTAAATTTATTTTGATTTTTTCTCCAAATAGAAACTTGTTTGGCTTGTATTCATATACTAGCCATCTGCTTTTTACTTTAAAATTTATATTGTTGTTTGGGTATATAATAGCTGTTAAATCCAACTCTCCGTCTAAAGGTTGTACTTCAAAATCATAAAATTTATGAGCTTTTTCTTGTAGAGTTTTAAGAGAGATTATTTTGGTTTTAAAAATTAATTTATTATCTTCATATCTATTCAGATAAAATTTTTCACCTTTTATATTTAGTGTGGCATTTAGTTCATCTGTATGTTTGAGTGTAGCTAAAAACTCTTTATGCTCTATCTTTGTCTCTTTTAAGTTTGTATGAATTTTAAGAGGAAAAAAAGCTTTTAGCTTTAAGTTTTTATCATAGTTTTTTAAAATTGAATTTTTTATAGCTGTTGCTTTTGCATTTAGTATAAACTCATCTTTATAACTAGCTTTTCCCTCAAAATTTGCAAGATTTGATTTTACAGTAAACTCTCCTTCATATCTATCTAAATTTTTAAAATTAATTGGGATTTTTGCATCTAATGTAGCTTGTAAATTTGAGAGTTTAGGAGGTAGACTTTTTAAATACTCACTCAAGATTAAGGTGCTGCTATTAATCTCTAATAATCCTTTTTTATAATCTTGTGTTTGGAAGAGGGCATTTAAGTTTTTGTTTTTTAGGTCTGCTTTAATACCTCTTTTATCTCCATTAAAAGTGAGTGTAGAATTTTCCATAAGAGAGCTTATGTTTTTATCTATATTTTTTAATTTAGGGATAAAAAGCTCACCTTTGTAAGTAAATGTTTTATCAAAAAGAAGATGGCTTGAGAGAGTTATGTTTTGGCTATATTTTGATGTTAAATTTCCATCAATTTTCACATTAACTAACAGAGGTTTAAAATCAACCACAACTGATGAAGTAGCATTTTTTACCCCAAATTCTAACTTTTTTTGTTTTTTGATCAAGAGGTTTGAAGTTTTAAGATTTATCTTTGAGCTTAAACCGTCTTTATCTAAAATAAGTGATAGAGTTATTGGTTTGATATTGTTGTGGTTGAAAAATGGTATAAATCTCTTAAAATATTTATCATTTAAGATAACCTCTACATTAGTAAATAGTCTATTTTTCTTGATATATCCATTTGATGCTAACTCCCACATATTTGTTTTAGATTTTATCTTTAACTTTTTTACATCATAGCTTTTTAAATCGCTTATGATTTTTTTTGCATCTATTTTTAACTCTTGTATTTTGTATTTTTTATAATCATAAGGTTTTGTATCTGCTTTAAAATTATCTATTTTTATAATCTTTATGATGTTTTGGAACCATTCTTCATCTTTTTTTGAACTGCTATTTTGCTCTTTGTTTTTTACCTCTTTTTCATAGAAATTTTTTATTTTTTCAAAATCAATTTTCTTAACCCAGAGATGATTTAAATTTAAGATGCCATTTTTTATCTCTCCATCAGCTGTTATATTTGTTAGATTACTTACATTGTAGAGAGAGAAACTTCCTATCTTAAGGTTAGTTAAATCACCTTGTACATCGTTTGCATTAAATTTAAACTCATCTATGCTTATCTCACCTTTTGTATAAGGTAAAGTTGAAAAAAAGATATTTTCGATATTGATAGTTGGAATGGATTCTCTCTTTTTTCTTTTTTTCTTTTTTCTTTTTTGTTCAAGAATTAACTCTTGTAATACTGATAAATCAACCTTTTGAAGTCTAATATCGTTTATTTTAAATTTTGCTTGTAGGAGTGATTTGAAACTTATATCTAGTGAAGCTTGCTTTGCTAAAGTTTCATTTTTATAACTTATATCTCTCATCTTGATTTCTTGGAAGATATTTCCTTCTAATTTACCATACTTTATATCCAAAGATTTGACCGCTTTATCGATTAAGTATATTGTAGTTTTTTCATTTGTGGCTACAAAAAATAGTAAAACTGAAAATAGAAGTGAAAATTCTAATATTCCAAAAAGAGAGATTGTAATTTTTTTCAAAATGATTGACCTATTTGAAAGTGCATAGCATATTGTGAAGTATCTTCTACATCTACCCCAAGATCAAACTTTACAGGTCCAATAGCAGTCATATAACGAACACCAAGACCAAGAGAGTGAACAATATCTATACTAAATCTATAGCTTTGCGAGCTAAGAAGAGTTGAATCAAAAAAAACAGCTCCTTCAAATTTTTTATAAATTGGATGATTTATCTCTATGGTAGTATCAATAAGTGTCCTTCCTCCAATTAAAGATCTTTTTTTATCAAAAGCTCCAAGAGTATTGTACCCATATCCACGATTACTAAATGCCCCTCCTGCAAAAAATAGTTTTGATGCAGGAAGAGAATTTGCATACTCTTTTATTATCCCTAATTTTCCCTTTAGTGCGATGGTTGTCTCTTTTATGGTTTTTATAGCCCTAGCTTCACCTATGGATTTAAAATAGGTACTGCTATCTTGTAAAATATCTAGCCCATTTTCAACATATAAGCTTATATAAAAGCCATTTTTAGGGTTCATCTTAGAGTCTCTAAAATCTGCACTAATTTTTGCAAAAGGGAAAAAAAGGTTGAAATTTCCATCAATTATATTTTCGGCAATCTCTGTTTTATTGATATTTATTCTCTCTAAGCCTAAGCCAAAATTGACACTAAATTTATCATAATCTTTTAAAAGATGTAGATAGTTTGAGTATTTTCTCTCATCAAAGTTATCAAAGTTTATTTTTGAATATGAAAACTCATTTTTCAAATCAAGATAGTAGTAATCAAATGTAGGAACTTTAACAAATGCAGGCCAATAGAGTATGTTTTTTGCAAATTTTTCTTTTTTGGAGTATTTAAAATCAAGAGATGCTTTTCTTGCATTTCCCATAAAGTTTCTCTTTTCAAAATGAAAAATTCCACGAGGACCAATATCCGTCTCATAACCGATACCAGCCTCAATCCTCCTCTTTTTCTCTTTCTCTTTTAAATCTATGTTAATATCTATAATATCATTTTTTTTGTCCATTGCAACTCTAATTTCATCAAAGACTTCAAGACCTGAAATAGTGCTGTAGCTTCTATTTATTTTCTCTAAGTCGTATATCTCTCCCTCTCTAAATGTAAGTCTTGATCTTGTTATGTTGTCTTTAATATTTTTAGGTGAATTTATGGTGATTTTCCCAAATCTACATTGTGAGTTTTTATTAAGGTGGTAGTTTAGCTTTACACTATTTTTCTCTATATCTACTCTAGCTTTTGCATCCAATGAGAAGTTACAGTAACCTTTTTTTTGTAGTCTATTTTTAATATTTTTCTTAATCTCTACAAACTCAATTGAGTTAAAAACATCCCCCTTTTTAAAAGTAACCAAATCAGAGATATCTTCATCACTCACAACCAACACTGAGTCTACTTTTGTTCTTTTTCCTTCGGTTATTTTAAAAATTACAAGATTTGCAGTCTCTCCTTTTTCAATTTTTGCATGATAAAAACCTTGTGATTTATAATAATATCTTAAAGACTCAACAAATGAAGGGATAATTTTTACATGGATTTTTGGAGCTTTTTCTTTCCAAAATTTATACCAAGGTGGTATCTTAATTCCAAGTGCATCGTAGAGTTGGGAGTGTCTTATCTCATTGTCTGTGACAAACTTTAATTTTTTTGTATCCGAGGCACACACTACAAAAGGCAGAGTAAGCAATAAGGCAATCAAGTACAATCGCAAGTGTTTACTCCTGCTTTTTTAGTTGATTATAGCATTAAAATTCTAATGCATACCAAGTTGTTCTAAAGTTTAAATCATATCCTCTACCATAACGACTATCAAATATGATATTTACATTGTACTCATCTATCACATCAAGATAGATAGTACCTTGATAATGTTTCACTCTTAAGCTTCCTTGATAAGGGTGTTGATGGTTGTATCCATAAAAATCATCAATAGTTGTAAATGTGATAGTTCCCATCTCTTGGTTTTTAAGAGTTCCACGAAAATCATAATTATAAATTAAGCTAGTAGTATCAACAAAATAGTTATAAGTTAGGTTTTTAAGAGAGCTAGAGTATCTAAGTTTTGGGTCATTTAACCAAAGTGAGTTTGATCCAGCTGAGATATAAAGTGTTTCAGAAAAATCATAGTTATTGTAGATGATATTTAGATAACCGCTTATATATGGAGAGCTGTCAGGTGCAAGTATAGCAGCATAATCTAGGGTTTTTTTTGTCTGAAAAATTGTTGTTAAGATATTTTGTATATCGTATCTGTTTAAATTATTATCATAAGTGTTATAGTTATAATTAATTCTATCTGTTGCGGTTACTTGGCATCCTGATAAGAAGATTGCAAGTAGTGTGGTTAAAATAAAATATTTTACTTTCATAATTTTCTCCTTAAGTTTATTTACCTAAATTGTACAAGAAAATTGTGAAAGCATTGTGCTAATTTTGCAATTGATTACCTATATAGCTCTCAACTCCTGCACCATACTGAAATACAAGCTCATGTCCTAATTTAACTTGATAAAGAAGTCCTAAAACTGCCATAACCATCATAAGTGTTGTAAGGTATCTTAACCAATCTTTTTTTACTAAAAGTGAGATGAGTTTTATCACCATAAGTAGAGCATAAAAGAGAGCTATATAAGTTCCTAATTCTTTGTGTGTATCAAAATGGTTTTGCCCTTCTATACTAAGAAGTGGCTTTACATCGGGAGCTGAAGCTTTTCCTGATAAAAAAGCAGCAATTACAAAAAAAGCACCCATTAAAAATAGCATACTAGCAGCATTTTGATAACCTTTTGTAGGGCTAAGAAGTGATACCCATTGAAATAAAATAGCCACAAGTGGAAGAGCTAGAGCAAAATGTATAACAAAAGGGTGATACGAAGCTAAGTCAATTGGAATTGTGTCTAAAATTTCATAAAATTTCATTTCCCAGCTTGAATAATCCATATCTTTTTCTCCTAAAATTTTTTTAACCTAATTTTAGCAAAATATTAATTATTTTTAATTACTTTTCTAATCTCTTCAAATAATCTATTTAACTTTTCATCTGTTGCAAGATTTTGAAACTCTCCTTTAGATCTCTCTTTGTAGATAGAGGTAGAAATTTTAGTAGAGGGTGGTTTTATTTTATTGCTTACAAAGGATTTAATTTCGTCTATTTCAATTATTTTGCATTTTAAATCAATATCTTTAAGTTTGTTTAATAAACTCTTTATTAAATTATGTTTATAATTGAATTCCATTTTAAATCCTGGATGATTTAAAACGAAAAATAGAGTGCGGTTTTTGATATATGTAAACATAATAGCATTTGCCAAATGAGATGGTAAAAATGAGATTAGCTTATTTATGCATTCTGTTTTAATAATTTGTGAATTTTGAGGTTTATTTATAATATGAGAAATAATTTCTTTAGATGTTTTCATCTTTTAATTGTACCATTATTGCTTATAATGTTGTTTGGATGCGGATATAAAGCTTCACCAGTATACTCTCCAAAGGTAGAAAAAATAGATGAAAATATATGATGCGATTATCATAGGAGCAGGAGTTGCTGGTTTAAATGCTGCTGCTTGTTTTGATAAAAATGATGAAGTTTTAGTTATTTGCAAAGACAATTCATGGGACTGTAATACCTTTTATGCTCAAGGTGGTGTTTCCGTGCCATATGATGAAGAAGATGTAGATGTTCACATTGAAGATACTATTGAAGCTGGAGCAGGTTTGTGTGATAGAGAGGCTGTTAGAATATTGTGCCAAGATGGTAGAGTTGCTGTTGATGATTTGATAAATCGTGGATTTTTATTTGATAGGGATGAAAATGGAGAGCTTCATTATACTAGAGAAGCTTCACACTCAAGAGCTAGGATACTTCACGCAGGTGGAGATGCAACAGGGCGACAGATGCATCATTTTTTAATGCAAGAGAATGTTCATACACTCTTGTATAATTCAACCGTAACAGATCTTTTAATAGAAGGAAATATCTGCCATGGTGTGCGAGTTTATCATAAGGGTATATTTAGAAACTATTATGCAAAAACTACAATTATTGCAAGTGGAGGAGTTGGCTCAATCTATAAATACCATACAAACTCAAAAGCTATTAGTGGTGAGATGCAAGGGCTTGCTTATGAAAAAGGGATGGAGCTTAGAGATATGGAGATGATGCAGTTTCATCCTACTGTTTTTATTCATAATCAAGGGGCTAGAAAACAGCTTTTAACAGAGGCTTTGAGAGGTGAGGGTGCTTGGATAGTTGATGAAAATGGAAAAAGATTTCTTTTTGAATATGACAAAAGAGGACCTATGAGTCCTAGAAATATTGTTAGTCGATCTATCTTTGATTGGAAACAAAAAACTGGTCTTAGTGTCTATCTTAGTTTAAAAAACTTTAAGAGTGATTTTTTTAAAAAGCGTTTTCCTACTATCTACTTCAATATGAAAGATTTAGGGCTTACTCTGCCCCAAGAAGATGTTCGAATATCACCTGCATTTCACTATGCTATGGGTGGAATAAAGACAGATTTAAATGGTAAGGTTCCAAATTTTTATAACCTTTATGCTATCGGTGAAGTTGCAAATACCAGAATTCATGGAGCAAATAGGTTGGCATCTAATTCACTTTTAGAGGGGCTAGTTTTTTCAAAAAGAGCAGTTTTGGATATAAAAAGTAGAGATTTTGAGTTTGAGTTTAGAGTTTTTAGTAAAGAAGAGGAGGATTTAGTAAAAGATAATGATAAAAAGTTAAAAAATACACTTCGTACTTTGATGTGGGAAAATGCAGGAATTGTGCGAGAACATACAAAATTAGAGGAGACTTTAAAAGAGATTGAGAAGATGCTTAAGAGTGATATTGGAAAACTTTTAAGACTTAGGCTTAAAACATCAAGAGAGATTGTACGAGCAGCTCTTGAACGAAAAGAGAGTCTTGGGGCTCACTATATAAAAAAATTAAAGGGCTAGAATGAAATTTTTGTTTGTATTGATGTCTTTGGTAACTTTTACTTTTGCTTCAGGGAGCGGTCTTGAAGAAGTAGAAAAAGTTAGTTATGTCTGGACTTGGATAGGTGCTTTATCTATAGTCGTTTTTGTGGTTGGTTACTATTTTATAGCAACAGAGGAAAAGTATCATGTAAATAAGGCAAAACCAGCACTTTTTACAGGTACTTTACTCTTTATGTTAATTGGTATCTACTTTACTGTTAACGGATTAAATGTTGATCCTCTGCACGATGAGATGCAGAAACTTATACTAGAGATTGCTGAAATATTCTTTTTCCTTTTTGTTGCTATGACATTTATAGAAACTATGATAGAGAGAAATGTTTTTGATGTATTAAAGTATAAGCTTGTATCAAAAGGGTATACCTATAAACAACTCTATTGGATAACAGGACTTTTGGCATTTTTTATCTCTCCTATTGCTGATAACTTGACGACGGCACTGATTTTGTCAACTGTTCTTTTTACAATTGATAAAACAAATAAAGATTTTTTAGTACCAGGAGCTATAAATATAGTAGTTGCAGCAAATGCAGGAGGTGCTTGGAGCCCATTTGGAGATATTACAACTCTTATGGCATGGTCAGCTGAAAAAGGAACTTTTTTAGACTTTATGACACTTTTCCCAGCTGCTGTTATTGGGTATGCAGTGACAGCTATTTTACTGATTAGCTTTGTTCCAAAAGGTAAACCACCTTTTTCAGATCAAACTGACAAGGTTGAGAAGTTAAAACCTGGTGCAAAAGTGATTATATTTTTAGGTGTTGGAACAATTGCAATGGCTGTTTTAGGTCATCAGTTTTTCCATTATCCTGCCATGTGGGGTATGATGTTTGGGCTCTCAATACTAAAACTCTACTCTTATAGACTTAAAAAAACTAGTGGAGAGGCATTTGATGTATTTGCCAATATGAAGCATATTGAAAATGATACACTTCTATTTTTCTTTGGTATTTTAGCTGCTGTTGGAGCTCTTCATTTTTTAGGATTTTTAGAGTATATCGTAAAGCTTTATGATATTATCGGACCAACTGCTGGAAATATGGGTGTAGGTTTTATATCTGCCATCATAGATAATGTTCCTGTTATGAGTGCTATTTTAAAAGCAAATCCAGATATGGGTCCTGAGCAATGGCTACTTGTTACACTTGCAGCTGGAATTGGTGGTAGTATGATTAGTTTTGGCTCAGCTGCTGGTGTTGCTGTTATGGGTAAACTTAGAGGTATTTATACTTTTGCAGCTCATATGAAGTTTGCTTGGACAGTTGTTGCTGGTTATATCGTTTCGATGATTGTATGGTATGTTCAATTTGAGGTGTTAGGTTGGTATTTTGTAAAGTAGACTAGATCTAATTTTTTTGTTTTTAGATGATGTAGCCATTGGTGGTTAGTGCTTAAAAAACTTCAGGGTTTGCATCATTTAGAAACTTATTTATCGTGTTTGAATTTTATCTTTAACTCTTTAAGCTCTATATCTTCACACTGCATCTGTAACTCTCCAACTTCGTTTAGGACTTTGTAGCTACAAATTGCACTCTTTATGATGCCTTGTCCTTTAATCTTTTTACTTTTTTCATATGAGTTAAATACTGTTTTAAATGTCAAAGAGCCATAGGAGTTGCCAACTATGTTTGTCGCTTTTAAATTTTTATAATTTATATATGAGTCTAGAATAATTTTTGAATTGTTGTCTTTTTGTATCTCTTTATCTCTCTCTTTTATAGTTTTAATCCAATCTAGTATAATCACTTTTCCACTATTTTTTACTCTTAATTTAAAATCATAATGAAGTGTAAATATAATCTCATCAGAAATTTTTGGATAATTTTTTTTAATTTTTTGTTCAGGAAGATTAAAAGGAGTAATTTTTATATCGTTATCACTTATGTAAGCTTGGTATCGTTTTGGGTATTTTATACTTTTTGGAAGTTTTTTTATAAGATGTAAAGAGTTTCTCTCTATATCTCGTACTATTTTTGATAACTCTTGTGTTTCATTTATAAATGTTTTTTTATTATCAAATTGCTCGCTATTCCTTCTTATATATTTTAGATTGTTTTGGGCTTGAAGTGCTTTTAAATACTCTATAATTATGGGTTGTGAGTTTATGATGAAGCCATTTTTATAACTTTTTAGATTTACTTTGTAGGGGATGTCTTGATTTATTGTTTTAGCTTTTTTTAATAACTCTTTTATATTTGTGATGGAGCTATTTTTAAATGACACAATATGTGTCTTTGAGATCTCTTCAAATCTTTTTGTTAACTCATCAATTTTTTCAAAACTTAATACTTTTTTATCTAAAATTTTATCTATTTTTTTGTACTCATTTTGTGAATTTGTCTTGATGTGAACTAGAGCTATAAACTCATCACCAATCTCTATAGAATCTATATAGCTATCGCCATATCTTTTACCCATTTCTGCATTTTGGAGAGAGTTTTTAAAATTTGTCACTCTTTTGTAGATTAAATAAGTGTGAGTGTAGTCATTTATCTGCGAGTTACTTAATAAATTTTTTATCTTTTTTGATTTAAATATAGAAAAAGTTTTTTCCATACCTATCTCATCTAAAAGATGCTCAAAGTTTTTAATTTTTACTATCTTTTTTTTGATATTTTTCTCATATAAGTCTGTTTTTATCTCAAAATCGATAAAAGGAGAGGGTTTTATGCTTGTACTGTTTTGTTCAAATCCTAGTCCAATTTGAAAATCTTCATTAAAAGGAAGTGCATATAGTTTAGTAAATAGAGAAAATATTGCAATATATTTAAGCAATTTCGGTACCTTTTTTATGTAAATTGATAAAAATTTTTTACATATTTAAATTAATATTTATATTAACAATATTTATTTTACATCTGTATTAATTTTAAGTATTATTTGTATACAATTTCTAACCATAATCTTGCGCCCATAGCTCAGCTGGATAGAGCATCGGTTTGCGGTACCGAAGGTCACAGGTTCGACTCCTGTTGGGCGCGCCAATTTTTATGGTATAATAATTTAGACAAATTACTTCTTGGAGAAAACATGGAAAATTTTGATTTTATATCGTTGCTAATTGGCTTGGTTCTTGGTGCTTTTTTGTATATAATAAAAGGATTTTTTACCTCCCTTTCACATAAAAAAGAGTTATCCGAATATAAAGGTCATCTAGCTACCCAAATGAAGATTACACAAGAGGGAACTAAAAACTTAACTGATGAGTCTGAAAAGCTAAAAAAAGAGAATGAAAACCTCAGAATTACAGTAAAAACTCTTGGACAAAAACCAGGAAGAAACGAGCTTAGACTTTTAAATATTTATGACTCTGCATTAAGAAAAATGATGTTAAAAGCACCAGGCTTTGCTCAAGGTTGGGAACTTTCAATGCAAGAGGCTGAAAAAGAGTATGAAGATAATGAAGTTGGTATAAAGACAGTTGTAAAACGAGTTTTTGGACCATCTATAACTCATAAAAGTTCTAAAGATATTGATACGACAATTGATTAGAAGTACCCTTGATTTTTTTTATTTTACTGTAAACTCTCTTCTTCCCACTTAATACTTAGGTAATACTCCTGTTTTATAATTTCATCACAAAAATTAATTTTACAGGAGATATATTATGAAGACTTTTATTAAGCTAGGTACGCTATCTTTTTTAGCAGCAACAGTTATACTTACAGGATGTGAAAGCGATAATACTACAATTGACCAAGAGTTAAAAACAGGATATTTTATTGATGCAGCTGTAGAAGGTTTAGCTTATCAAACAAGCTCTGGAACAAAAGGAGTAACAGACCAACATGGTAAGTTTCAGTATAAATATGGGGATAGTGTAAAGTTTGCTATTGGTAAACTTGCTTTAGGAGAGGCTGTACCCTTAGTGGATGGTTTAGTAACTCCTCAAACATTGACAGATTATGATGAAGCAAAACAGATGATAATTTTGAGACTTTTACAGTCATTAGACATAGATAACAATCCATCAAATGGAATTACAATACCAAAATCTACGATAGATGCTTTAGAGAATCTAGAAAAAGAAGTAGCAATTGCAAGTTTACAAGATGATAGTGATATTTTAAATCTTGACTCAGTTTTAGCACAGATAGCTGATGAAAACTATGATGGAGTTATAGATGTTACAGCCCAACAAGCACAAGTACATTTTACTCAAAGCCTTACCCAGTGGAACAATGGTCATAAACCTGATTCAAATATGACTCAAGATAATGGTAATGCACAACAAAATGGTGGATTTGATTTAAGTTTATACCCTCTTTCTGAGTTAGAAGACGCACAAAAATATACACTAGCATTTATGTGGAATGAAGAGAAACTTGCAAAAGATATCTATTTAGCTCTAAATGAAGTTTACCCATCTAAACAGTTTTATAATATTGCTACAAAAAGTGAGACAAAACACCAACAGATGGTTGAAGATTTAATACAAAGATATGATATTAATATTACAAATTTGGGAGATTTTAGTGTAAATTATTCACAAGAGGAGCTACAAAAATTACCAGCTGGGACATTTAGTTTAGATATCATTCAAAACTTATATGATACTCTTTATGAAAAAGGGGTACAATCAAAAATAGATGCTTTACAAGTTGGTTGTATGGTTGAAGTTACAGATGTAAATGACTTAAACCGAGATATTGAAGTTGCAAAAGAGGTAAATGCCACTGATCTTGTAGCTGTATTTGAAAGTTTGAGAGCTGGAAGTTATAACCACTATTGGACTTTTGATAAAGCACTAAAAACTGATGGAGTAGAGCAAGGTTGTGCAAGTGTTGGTGAAGAGTATGCAAAAACAGAGGATGAATACCCTACTACACGAACACATTAACTATGATAACTCCTATTTAGGAGTTATCTAATATCGCCTTTTAATGGTATAATTATAAAACAGTTCAAAAGGTAGGAAATGGTTAAAATATCTCTTTTATTAATATTTACAATAACTTTATTGCAAGCTAATACAGACAACTTGGCAAAAAACAAAGAGATAGATGATGATCTTAAGATGCGTAATTTTATACTTCAAAAAGTAGACAAAGTTGATTCTGATTTAAAATCATTTATTACCCGTTATGTTGATTCAGACTTTGGTCTGTATGCATATAAAACTAACTATCTTTTACCCATCTCTTTTAGCTCTACAAAATATCACTATTGGAGAGAGAGTGGAATTGTTTCTGAGCCTGATACCTATTATAAGCAATATGAAGCAGAATTTCAAATTAGCCTTAAAAAACCTCTCTCTTTTAACATGCTTGGTCTTAATGAGACTATTGCATTTGCTTATACTCAAAAAGTGTGGTGGCAAATTTATGCTCCATCTTCACCTTTTCGTGAAACAAATTATGAACCAGAGATATTTGTAACTATCCCCACATCAAAAAGTATAGACAAAAAAAGTAATCTTAAAGGTGTTCGCTTAGGTTTTGTACACGAATCAAATGGTCGATCAGGATTACAATCAAGATCTTGGAATCGTCTATATATAAGTAGTATTTGGCAGTATAAGACTTTTTTTACAAATTTTCGTATATGGCATCGCATCTCAGAAGATGCTAAGAGCTCTCCAACTGATTTATATGGAGATGACAATCCAGATATCATAGATTATATGGGTTATGGGGATATATCCATATATTATCTCTTAGGTAAAAATCAACTTGGTCTGGTTCTTAGAAATAA
>JAMOMC010000209.1 GCA_027068765.1 Campylobacterales bacterium | reverse complement strand
ACATGAATTTTATTTTTATTTTTTAAACGATTTACAGTTTCATCATCTAAGTGATCATAATGATTATGTGAAACGACCACGATATCTATAGCAGGCAAGTTATCCAAAGATATACCAAAATCTACAAATCTCCTTGGACCTGCCCATGAAACTGGACTAGCAAACTCCGTTAAAAATGGATCTGTCAAAATTGTTTTTCCTGATACTTTTATTAGAAAACTAGCATGACCCAACCAAGTGATGCTATCTCCTTCAATAGAGTTTAGAAGATGAATAGATTCTGATTTAGAGAGTACATGTCCATCAGGAACATTAGGAGTAAAAATAGATCCCCAAAATCTACGAAGATAAAAAGGCATCCCTTTGGAAGTAGCAGTTTCTACAAAAGGGTGATTTTGAAAGCCATCAGTGGTGTGATGTTTAGGGCTATTTTCCATTATTGTTTTATCCTGAGATGATTTTGAACTACAACCTATAAATATAGTAGCATATGCAAAAGATACTATTAGAAACAGTAGTATGATGGCGATAATCTTTTTGATATGTTTCATTTTAAAACCTTTTGATAATTTATTCATAGGTTTATTTTATCGTCAAATGATAGCGATGTCATTCACATAGGTTACTTTTTATTAAGTTTTTTTAATCTACTTAGTGATTGAGGAGCTATTCCAAGTAGTGTTGCTATATGATATTGTGGAACTTTGTCTAATAAATATGGTGTTTTTGTCATAAACTCTTCAAACCGTTGCGAGGCTGTCTTCTCCAATTTATCGACCATTACATTATATACATAAGAATATGCCTCTTCAGCCATTAGTCGAGCAAATCTTTCACACATATGTGAATGTTGATATAAAAATTGTAAATCATGGTAGTTTATAGAGAGTAACTCACAATCTTCTAATACTTCAAAGCTGATTTTTGAACTTTTTTTATTGACAAAACTATCATAATCTACAACATATCTATTAATCATTTGAGCATGATGATCATTGAAACAAATCTTTTTTGTATAATCTTTACCATTTTCATCAATGAAATAACCTCTTATAATACCACTATTGATAAACATCAACTTTATGCAAATATCGCCAGAATAGTGAATAATTTCACCTTTTTTGTGATGTGACTTTGTAAGTTTTGATGTAAAAAGTAGCCATTCATCATCTGAAAAAGAGACATATTTATCTATAAAATTTTTATAATTGCTATACATTGTAAAGCTCTTTATTTTCAAGTTCTAATGTTTTGTTTGATACATCAGGATACTGCTCTTTGATAAAGTTTTTTATCTTATCTACATCATTGGTTGTATCATATAGCACCACTACAAATCTAAACTTATTTGGATTTAAAACCTTTTTTAGTTTATTGCTTATAGTTTGGCTTATCATGGTACTTGTTTTAAATGTTTTTGAAAGTCGTTATCAGCCTTTACTATAGGATTTATGATATTTGATTTTGCATCTTGAATATCGTAAAAATTATCAGCTTTCATTTAAATTCTCTTCTTTCAATATATTTTCATTCAATATATTTTCAATAGTAACATCTTTTTAATTATGTATACAAATTGCAATAGACGGAAAAAACCTTAGAGTTATCGATATATTTTGTAAGTTAGCTCGTATTATAGAGAGTGCACCTTCAAAGGGATAAAAAATATTTTAAATCTCATTTTTTTCACATTTTTTTCTGCTATCATTACAGATAATTTAAATTAAGGAATTAAGTTTTATGAAAAAGAGACTACTACTTTTTATATTTCCCTTGTCAATTTTTGCTGAAAGCATAGAGCTTGATAAGATTGAAGTAAATGCACAAGAGTATACAAACCAAAAAGATTTCATCATAGAAAAAGAGGGTTTTATGAGATCTGCTCCGATGCAAAAACAGATAACCACAAAACAAGCTCTTGAGATTGCTGGAACAAATGGCGACCCTATAAAAGCTCTTAAATCATTTGCAGGGGTTGTAAGTACAAACAACGATAATGGAAGTGAACTCTATATACACGGCTCAAAACCAAGAGAGACAGCATTTACGATAAATCATCTGCCTATTGGGTATCTTTTCCATTATGGTGGGATGCACTCTATCATAGCACCTGAGATGACAGGGCAAATTGATGCTTATCTTGGTGGTTTTGATGTTAGTTATGAGGCGATGGGAGCGGTTATAGATATAACACCAAAATACCCAAGCGGAAGCAATAGTGGACGAGTACATATCGGAATGTACGATGCAGATTTTGCATATGATGCAAAACTTAGTGAAAATACAAATCTTTTTATAGGAGCAAGACGAAGCTATATCGATTTAATCGCTACTAAAATCATGGATGAAATAGAAAAAGATGATGAAGATGCAAGCAAAAAAACTACTTTTACACTTTTTCCTCAGTTTTATGATGCACAGCTTATTTTATCGACCACTTTAGGCGACCATGCACTCTCTTTTGAAGCAATTACTGCCAAAGATGAGATGAAATTAAACTCCACTATGGAAAAAGACAAAGATCCAATATCAGTAGGTAAGATAAACTCAAAAATAGATTTTACCACCTTAGGCACTAGATGGATATATTTTGGAGAAAACTTTACCTCTCACACTCTTTTATATCATCTGATTGCTAATCAGGATTTAAATCTTTTTGATGAGGACTATTTTGTCAAAGTTAAAAGCTCTAAAAGTGGCATCTACCATGAGAGTGTTTTTAATATTAAAAATCATAAACCGATGATAGGTTTTGAACTTCTTAATGTAAAAACACCTATCAAAACAAGAATTGTAGCACCTGATCTTAACGATTTTGAACCTATACTCATAGATAGAGAAGTAGTCTCTTTAGATAAAACTTTTAAAGCAAGAAGTTATACCGCATTTGCTCAGGATATCTGGAGTATTAACGATAAAAATCATTTTCGTTATGGGCTTAGAGCTTGGGATACACAGTATCAAAATTTCGGAGGTGGAGTTGACCCTAGATTTGCTTATGTTTATGAGATGCAAGATGACTTGACACTCTCAGCTGCCGTTGGTAAATACTCACAATTTCCGCAAGATTTATATGTGATTGAGGGGTTTGGGAATGATAAGATAAATACATATGAATTTTCAAATCATTACACTTTAAGTTTTCAGAAAAAATTTAATAACAACTCGTCACTTCTTATAGAGCCATACTTTAAAAGTTTTGAAAACCTTGCAATCTCTGATGAGATTTTAAAGTACAAAGCAGTTGGAAAAGGAGAGGCTTATGGTGTGGATATAACTTATAAAAAACAGATTAAAAACTTTGATATTATCGCTTCATACACTTTTGTAAAAGCTAAAAGAGAGTTAAACACAGATAGTACAAAACAGTATAGATTTGAAGGTGATATACCAAATACCTTGCAGATAAATACAAACTATAGATTTCATAGTGGATGGAGAGTTTCAGGATTCTTAAAATATAACGATGGAGCACCATATACTCCGATAATAGCCACAGAAGATTACACTTATGAGGGTAAAAATTATAAAAGACCAATTTATGGAGACCCATATAGTAAAAGACTTCCAAGCAATATAGATCTAGATATTCAAATAGGAAAAGTAGTAAAATATGCTGACAATAAAAGTTTAGAATTTTCCATAGAACTTATGAATATAAGTACACTTTTTAGAAAAAATGTAGCAGGGATTGAGTATGATGATAACTATGAAAAAGATGGTGAGTATCATCAGATGGGATTTTTACCAGCTTTTCATGTAACTTATAGATTTTAAGGTTTTTTGTGGGCAAGTTTGGAGTTTTTGGAATTTTTATCGTTGTTTGTGTTGGGCATCTTTTAGCACTACAATCAACAATTGCAAAACAAAACAGCATCTCAAAACCAAAAGCAAAAGTGCATCATATAACACTTAGCTCAGTTGTTATCAAAAAAGAGACTCCTGTTCCAACCCCTCCAAAACCAGAGCCTATCATACTGCCTCCTGAACCTGAACCTATCGTTAAAAAACCAAAGCCCAAACCAAAACCAAAAAGAAGAGTAAAAAAGCCAGTTATCACCCCTCCACCAGTTGTTGAAAAAACACTCAAAGAAGTTACACCTGAACCTATCGTAGAACAAGTAATTGCTAAAGTAGAAAAGATAGATACTAGCTCCATAAGAGACAAATACACAAGTGAGATAAGAGTTCAAATAAGAAAAAATCTAATCTATCCAAGATTAGCAAAACGACTCCGCTTACAAGATATAGTAAAAGTAAGTTTTCGTGTACAAAAAAATGGTACAATTAATAATATAAAAATACTAAACAAGCCAAAAAAAGTACTTCAAAACGGAGCCATAAAGACTTTAAAATCACTAACTTTAAAAGCTATTCCAAGTGAATTAGATGCAGAGTTTATGGATATTGTTATACCAATAGAGTTTAAATTAATACAAGGATAAAAGATGGATATTATGTACTATATAGATAAAGGTGGGGTTATTATGTATGTATTGTTAGCCCTTAACATCATTGGATTTACGATAATGATAGTAAAATTTATACAGTATATGTTAGCAAAATCAAAAACCAACTCTATCGTAAATGAAGTTTATAATGGCATATCAAAGAGTGATTTAGAGATACAATCAGCCCTTAGTAAAGATATGTTGGCAGAGAAGATGGTTCATTATGAGAGAGGGCTTAGTACTGTTCGTATTATCGCATCTATCGCTCCTTTGCTTGGGCTTTTGGGAACTGTTGTTGGGGTGCTTGGTGCATTTGAGGCGATTTCTAAACAGGGATTAGGTGATCCTAGTGTTTTTGCAAGTGGCATCTCTTTGGCACTTATCACGACTGTTGGAGGGCTTATTGTTGCTATTCCTCATTATGTTGGGTATAACTATCTGATTGGTATGTTAGATAGAATTGAGGTGAGTGTTGGTAAAGAGATGAGTTATAAGATTTATAAAGGCAAATGATGAAAAGACGAGAGCATTTAACCCCTGACTTGACACCTCTTATCGATGTGGTTTTTTTAATATTGATATTTTTTATGGTGAG
>JAMOMC010000208.1 GCA_027068765.1 Campylobacterales bacterium | reverse complement strand
CTCCACCATCTCCTAAGATAAAATCATCACCATCTAACCCTCTAATGATATTATCTCCACTGTCACCCTCTAAAGTGTCTTCATATCCAGAACCTATAAGATTTTCAATATTTAAAATAGTATCACTACCCTCTCCTGTTGAGGTTCCATCTTTTAAGCTTGCATCTATACCATTTTTAGATTTACTAAAATTTAAAAGATCAACTCCTTCTCCACCATCAATAATGTCATCACCCTCTCCAGCAGATATGATATCATCTCCGCCTTGTGTAAAAATCTCATCATTTCCTTCAAATGCAGTAACTGTATCGTTTGCAGCTCCTCCTATTACCTTTGTATCTCCTTTAGAAGTTAAAATAATATTATCATTAGGGTTTCTATCAAGTACAAAACCTATATCTTCACCACCTGTATAGAGATAATCAATACCCCCCTGGACATCTTTAACCTCAATTCCTATACTCTTTTTAGAAATTCGTCTAATATCTTCAGGTACAACAATCTCAATAGGATTAAGAGGATCTTGCACAATATTCTCTTCGCTAAATAGTGTTGTTAACTCAAAATCGATACTAAAATCTACATTTGAAGTATCAGATGCATACTTTATAACAAACTCTAACTCTTTACCATTTGAGATTAACTCATCTCTTGTAAGTATCCAAACTCCTCCACCTAGATTTTCACCACCTACAATCTCAAAATCATCAGGCATGCCACTTAGTTTTATCTGTTCAACTTTAAAGCCATCAGGTTGAGAAGGTCTTAAAGAGACCAATCTTGAAACATACCCATCACCAAACCACAAAGAGTTATCAGCGATTATCTCCATCTTTTCACTTCTTGAAGAGAAATCAAGCACTTCACTCTCCATTTGAGCCTCACCAGAACCATCATATCTAGCCCTTGTGCTTCCCCCTCCACCTATCGCTTTAAGTGTCTCACCCTCATTTAAAATCTCTTTTTGTGTCTGATAAAAACCTATCTCAAACTCAAATGTAGCCGTAACATCTGATTTTGCATTATCAGTACTTGAAGCTGCTGCATCTTCTACAGGCCTAAAGTAGGCATTAAAATCATTCTCTTCATAATCATCAATACTTTTATCGATATCATCTTCTATCTTAATCATCTTTCTTGCATCTTCTTTAACTTGAAGCTGTTCATCTGATACAGATTGTGCTATACTTTTATCTAATTTATCTTGAGCCTTTTCTAGCTCTTTGGCTTTAGATTCTAACTTCTCTTGTTGTGCTTTTAGTGCCTCTTGTTTCTCATCTAATGTATCACTTTTATCTTCTAACTCTTTGGCTTTTTCATCTAATTTACTCTCTAATGCAACTGTATCATCTGTGACAATTGAGTTTATTGAAGTCTCTTTAATCTCATCAACTTGCAACAATAAGCTACTTATCTCCAAAGGTTGCCCATTTGACAATATAATCTGAGGAGGATTCTCTTCAAATGCTAAAATTGCCATAGAGACAAAGACAATTTCACCAAACTCGGGTACATTTACAACTATATCGCCACCAATTAATTTAAATGCAGCTTCACTAACATCAAAATCAAAGTTTATTTTATCACCAGGGCGACCAAATATACTAACACTTTCACCACTAGGCGGTGCCTTTAAAACTGTTATCTCTTTGTTGCCATATAAAACATTTGTTGTATCTTTTGTATCTGAATTTTTCATATCTATCCTAATTACATTTATATTAGGATAAATATCGACTAAAACTATAAATTATTTAATTTTATAAAAATTTATTTAATTACTTTCAATTTAACATGGCCATGTTTGTAGTTTTCATCTTTTATACTTCTTATATTTAATGAAATATTTGATAATTTAAAATCATTCTTTTTAAGTAAATTTTTAATATTTAAAGCTCTTCCAATTGATATCTGTTTAGATACTGTTGTACTTGGAATCATAATTGAGTTAGCGACTGAAATCTCAATTTTTGCATTTTTATCTATCTTTTTTTGCATCTTTATAAAATTTAAAACTTTTTTCTGTATATCTTTGTCTGCAAATATCTCTCCAGAGTTAAATCCAACAATTAACTCTTTATCTGTTTTATCTACATTTTGTAAAAGAGTTTTCTCATCTTTCGTTACAACTAAAGCATTTCCAGTTGACTCTCCTCCACCAAAAAGTGATGCTTTACCTTCACTCTGTGATGATGGTGCAGTACTTTTTTTCATAGTAACCATGTCAGTTATATCAATTCCAGCATTTAAATTATTTTCTGTAGATTCTACAGTAGATTTGGTAGAGACTGTTGCATTAAACTGCATATAATGAGCTATATTTACAATCGTAACTAATAAGAATAGAAGAAGTACCAATATAACCGATGAGAAAACATCAACAAAAGGTGGCCAAGGATTAAACTCCTCTATATGTCTTTTGACTCTTGCCATCTAAAAAGTACCTTCCATAATTTTAGTACTCTTTTTTACCTCTTTTTTACTATTTTTAATACTTCTATTTAAATTTTCCATGGTATCGACAATTTGAAAAAATTCAATCTTTCTATCTTTATCTCTATTCTCTTGCCTTATAACCATATCTGTTAAAATTTTATCTTTTTGAGATAGTTGAGATATAGTTGCACTTGTTGTAGAGTTTAGACTATCTATATTTTTCTCTAAAAGTTCGCTAGTTTGAATATTTTTATCTAAAGATGCAGAGATTAAATTTAATCTTTGCTGATTTTGTTTATGTGAATTATCTACCATTTGAAGATGTTTAGTATTTAATTGAATACTCTTTTCAGAGTTTTTCGATAACTCTAAAAGAGAATTATTTATAGAGTTTAAAACATCTTTTTGTTCACTGTAGCCTTTTTGAACCTCTTTAATTGTCATTAAAAAGCCCTGTTTAAACTCCTTGTTTGAAGATGAAATTTCTCCCATTTGTCTATTTAACTGTGATATCTGCTCTACAAAAACATCCATAAAACTCTTTTGATGATTTGATAGAGTATTTGATGATACAAGAGCTGTCTGCTTATTATCATTTGTGCTAGCTTCTAATGTGCAACTATTTAACCAGTTTTCAGCTCCTTCTAAAAGTGCAGCTTGCGCTTTATTTAATAGATAACCTTTAATACTTAAAAGTATTGCAGAAATCACACCAAATAAAGAAGAACCAAAACCTACAGCCATACTTGAGAGTGGTCCTGAAAATTGTGCCATAACACTAGATATATCAACACCCCCAGAGAGTGAAGAGACAATATTTGCCATACTTCCAATAGAGCCTAAAAGCCCTGTAAAAGTACCAAGTAAACCAACCATTAAAACAGTTCCAATAAAAAAATTATTATATCTATTTTGATTTGAAAACTTCTCATCAATCCAAGTTAATATCTCATCTTTCTCTTGTAGCGAAAACAGAAGTACCCCACTATCAACTCTTGATTTTATCTTATTTGATATATTTGAAGGAAAATACTTCTCAATCCCTTGTATATGTTTTGCCAAATCTCTTTTTTTATACATCAAAACACCAAAAATACCAGCAATAAATGTGAGATCTTTTGAAGCTTTTAAAATCATAAATGCCCCAATTGCAAGTATCGATACAATTGCCACATTAAATGTCAATGTTGAGAAGAAAAACTCTTTAAAGGTCTCTAAATTTGATACAACTAAAAAGTAGATAAAAAGCCACAGTATAAAGTAAGCTTTAAAAATCTTAATTCTTTTCATCTATAAAACCGCCTCTTTTAAAATAAAAATAAAATCATCGAGACAATAAGCCCCAATGCAACTGTAGTAACACTATTTACCAGATTTTTAACTAAGTTTACAAAGCTATTTTCAGCACTCATACTCTCAGCTATAACAACACTTCCTATCTCATCTCCATCGATATCAAAAACACTTTCAACTACATAAAAATAATCTTTATTTTTAAGATAACCACTCTCTTTTAACATCTCAAAATCTATATTTTTTAAACTTTTTACAAAAGATTTATTATAAGCTCCCTCTTTTACATAATTTGTCTCAAATATTTTTTTATACTCATTTTTTTTAACACTCCTAGAGACTTTATTTATAGAGCTCTCATTTAACATAAAGACAAACTCTCTTTTTTCACTCTCAAAAAGTTTTACAAGTGTTTCAATATTCTCCTTTACAACAATATTACTAACAGCGTTTTCACTCTTTGTAAAAGGTAAATTTGCGACAAAATAAGCACCACTATCACCAACATCTAAACCATTAATTATCCTTACTTCTGCAAATTTTTCACTTCTTAAAAATTTTACTGAAAAGTTTTTATTATCAAGTGTACGAGACAATCTATCTTCAAGAGAAGATGCACTCTTTTTTATCTTATTTGAGCTATTTTTATCATCAGAGAAAAATAAATCTTGTAACTCTTTGTTCTGTGTGAGTGTAGTTGCAATCGCTAATGTCCTCTCTTTATGAAAAAATAGTTGATTCTTAAGACGAAGTTCAAACTGATTTTTCTGATTTTCATAAGTCTTTTTAGCAACATCACTAACTAAAAAATTAACAAAATATAGAGATAAAAATATACCAGCTAAAGAGAATAATGAAAGAATTGTAAACCATAATCCTTTTTTCTTTTTTGCACTCTGAACAAGTTCTCCAACCCACTTTATAAAACTAAACATACATACACCTAAAATAAATTTATTTTTCTTCTTCTTGCCACAAATATCGTCAGATATATAATAATCTTTAATAATTTATAAAATTAAACAATATTTGGAATTTGTCGATATGAAAATGAAACAATTTAAATTTATATGGGGTTTTTAATGAAGAGAGTAGCTATTTTTATACTAATATTATCGATTTTTTCGCCACTCTTTGCAGATGGAAAATATAAAATTCAATTAGGAATTTATGCAAATATTAAAAATGCAGAAAATATTAAAAAACATTTTCCTGATGATGAGAGCCTAATAAAAACAAAAAAAAATGGTAAAAGACACTATCTATACATAGTTAATTTTGAATCTATTAAAGATGCAAATGAAAGACTCTATGATGTCAAAAAAATTATTCCAAAAGCTTTTATTTTAAAACAGAAACCAGAAAAAAAAGAAATTGTAAAAAAAGAAATTAAAACAATAGAGCCCAAAACAATAGAG
>JAMOMC010000207.1 GCA_027068765.1 Campylobacterales bacterium | reverse complement strand
AGTTTTATCATCTTTTTCAAAGTATACTTTCCAATCTATACATCTGCTGATAGTAAATGATTGATTTTCCAAAAAGATACTAAAATCTAAACTATCTATCTTGTCATCTTCAAAAATTACTAAAGGCTTGGTGTTGTTAAAAATTAGATATTCATCTTTTGTAAAAAGAGAGTATTTGTATCGCATCTCCCAAATAGTAAATGAGATAATTTCGCTAAGTTTTCCACTTTTAACTACATCTATGAGTAGTGGGAAAAATGATAAAGCTATATGATAAATCTTATCAAAGCCTTTTTTTTCTACCAAGTGTCTATATTTTTGTGTTAATGTGACTCCCATAAATCCCTACTTTTAAATTTATATATAAAATACCCTTTTGTAAAAGCTATAAAAAACCCGATAAAAACACAAAACCATGCGAAGCCTTTTACACCTATAAAGTATATAATCGGCACAGCAAAGATAAAATTTAGCATCACAGCAAAAACGACAATCTTATTTAAAAGTTTTGTCTCATTTAGGGTTACTAGCATATTTGTAAATTGACTTCCATATTGGTAAAATATGAGTAAAAAGCTAAAACTAAAGAGAAGCTCTACCATAATTTGTGGTGGAGTCTCACCAGAAATTAATTTTAAAATCTCATACCCAAAATAGTTAACAAGTAAAGTTACAGGAAGCATAATAGCAAAAATTATAAGTGCTAATTGCTTATTTCTCTTATAAAAACTCTTTTTTGATTCTATAAAAAGTTTATTTAGATAAGGGTAAGTAGCTCTTGTTAGAGGCTCTAAGATGCTACCAAGTGCACGGATGATTTTTTCTACAATTGAAAAATAACCAAGAACGGTATTGCTTACAAAAAAGCCCAAGATAATGATATTTGCAGAGGTATAAAGCTCAACTGCAACCCTTGAAGTAAACACATACCAGCCATCTTTAAGATAGTAAATCAAAGTAGAGAGTTTTTGCATCTTGAAAGATATATTAAACTTAGAAATGGCAATATAAAGGGCTAAACCTCCTGCTACAATCGCACCTAAGCCATTGAAAATAAATACAAGATATAAATCATCTATGGATTTTACAAAGATAAATATAAGAAGTGTAAATATGATTTTAGCTACAGCATTTAAGATAGTAATATAACGCATCTTCTCAATTCCCTGATAAAACCAAACGGGAAAAAGTACCTGACCTATAACAAAACCAAATGCAAGATAATAGAGCTCATAATCTTTGTTAAATTTATCAAAAGTTAAAATTAAAATAGTTAAAAATCCCAGAAAAAGAATAGATAAAAACATTTTTAATATCAAAACAGAGCTAAATATCTCATCTGTTTTGGCAGAATTTTTAGTATTTAAAGAGATAAGTTTTGTAGCTGTTAAATCAAAACCATAATCTGAGATGACCACACCAATCCAAACTACATAAAAGATAAAAGAGTAAAGTCCAAAACCATCAATACCAAGCACTCTAACAAGATAAGGAAATATAATAAGCGGAACTAGATAGTTTATACCCTGAAGTACAACCAAAGATGCAAAGTTATCACTCAATCTTTTAAGTGTGCTAGATTGATTTTCTGCCATTTTTTATAGTTTGTTAAATAACTTCTTGTTTCAAAATAGAAATTTGAGACAGAGAAAATTCATTTTTTTCAATCATTTGAATTATTCTATCGTGGTCATATCTCTTATGATTATAAACCACAACATAGATAATATCACCTTTTTTCAGATAATTTGTCTCTCCAAATTTTGTATATCTTGTTGCACCTATGGAGATTAGGAGATTTTTGGGCTTTTGGGCTTTTAAAATTAGAGTGTTTAAATCTTCTAATGGTCCACTATCTTTTTGAGTATTTAATTTATCTACAATCCAATCAAGTAGTTTTTCATAAAAGTAGCTATACCCTAAAAGGTCACTATTTTCACCATATTGGATAACCTTACTATCTCTTTTGATAAATGAAGTTAAAGAGTAGTCATCCATGACACTTCCTAGCGAAAATGAGTCTATCTCTAATTTTTGATTACTTACCCCTTTTGAGTTTTCGCCCCAGTTTTTTTTGTGACTAATTTTTTTTGCACCTTCCACTCTGATAGAGCAGTCATTGTATGCCATAAAGTGTGTTGGATTTAATGTGGAGATTTTGTCATTTTCATAAAAAACTTCACAAAGCAGAGCGATTTCAGGTTCAATTTGAATATTTTTTTCGTCTAAGTATTGAATTTTATCATCAGAAAATGGATAATCTCCTAAAAAGGTATCACTTTTTGGAATAAATGTAGGAAAAATTCCTTTTGGAGCATCCTCTTCTAAAACTATAACATTTATAAAATCAGCACTCTCCCCAGCTTGTTCTAAATGAAGAGCAAAATTTCCAGCGATGCCAAATCCTATTATTGTTTTATCCAAATAAAATCCTTTTTTTAATTGGTTTATAATAACATAAATTTACTTGCTAAAAAAGATGGTTTAAATAGTAGTGATGTAGAGCGATAAAGTGGTTTTACCCACCTTATCGTTGTTAGTTTACTTCTGTATTTTTTGTGTTTGTTGCATCTTGAGCTATCATCTGCTCACCATCTTCTTGAAACCAATACGGGTTAAAATCACCTTTTTTGAATTCTCTGTGAAACTGTATATCTCTTGAGTTAGTCTCATAAGCATAAACTGAAACCTCTTTTTCTTGAAACCAGTACGGGTTAAAATCACCCTTTTTAAATTCGCTATGCAATGTTGCACCTTTTGTACTTTCGTCAAAATAATAAGCATTTACCTCAGCTAATGAGTGAGTTGTAATACCTGTTAATAGAGCTGTTGCTAATACCGCTTTTTTTGTTAATTTTCTCATGTTAATTCCCCTATATTTTAAATAAGATAAAAATTGTCTGATTTATCTTGTAATGTGAATTCTACAAGATTTAAACTTAGTATGAGCTTAAGTGCAGCTTTAATATTTAAAAATTTAATTTGATGATTTAGAAATCAAAAAAATTCTAACTTTTTTGGAGCTAAAGATAAATTTTAATATAATAAATTAAATTTTTTGGAGGTATCAAGATATGATAGAAAGAGTAGCAGGTTTTGCAGTGTTTTTTGGTGTAATATTACTTTTTACAATGTGTACTGGAGAGCATCCAAAAGAGACAAAAATTAGCAGTCAAGTGGCTGAACATATAAATGAAGAAAAGTTAAAGCCAGATGTTAAAATAGAGGCTAAATCTCTTGTAAATCAACTTGATACACAAAAGATGGAAGATGTTAAAAAAGAGGTAGAGTTAGCTAAAGCTTTAATGCAAAAAGAGAGTTCAAAGATTGAGCTTTTAAAAATTAAGATACAAGAAAGACAGAGAATTTTAAATGAAGAAAAAAGGCTGCTAGCCAATGCTGCTAAAGAGCTTCAAATAGAGAGGAGTCTGTTTAAAAAAGAGATTGATAAAGTTCAACTTTTTAAGAAAAGTATGGCTCACTCCAAGATGGAACTTCTTCAAGATAAGATGTTGATAAAAGAGGATAAAAAAGCATTAGAGATTGCTTTTGGGCTTTTGGAAAAAGAGAGTTCAAAGATAGAACTTGGAGAAATAAAGATAAAAGAGAGTCAAAATACTCTTGTGCAAAAACAGACATTTTTTAATAAAGAGGGTGAATCTTTACGAGTCGCAAGAGCAGAATTTGAAAAACAAAAACAGGATATTATAAAAGAGAACGAGAAATTACTTCAAGATGCAAACAAAAAAATAGAGCAACAAAAATCTCACTTAGAGGCACAAAAACAAGAAGTCGAAGCGAGCAAAATACAGATACAATCTCTAAAAGCAGAACTTAGCAAAAAAATAGCACAGTTAGAACAAGATGCAAAAAAAGCAGAAGATACAGCCCAAAAGATAAAAGCTGCCGCTGTTGCTGCTGCATTATTGGCGACAAATCAAGCTACTGCAAAGACAAAATTAGCAGATGAAAATTTTATTCAAAAAGAGTCTAAAATAATGCAGATGCAAAAACTGCTTGCAGTTGATATAAATGCTACAGATAGTATGAAAATTGAGTTAGGAAAAGAGAAAGAGAAGATAAAAGAGTTAAAAAGTTTACTAGCAGTTGATATAAATGCCACAGAGAATATGAAAATTAAGTTAGAAGAAGAGAGAGCAGAGGTAGAAAAATTAAAAAGTTTACTAGTTGTTGATACAAATGCTACACAACAGATGCGAGCAAAATTAGACAAAGAGAAACAAAAAATAGAAGAGTTAAAAACTACTCTTGCGGTTGATGAAAATAGAACAAAACAGATAAAAACAGAAATAGAAGAAGAAAAAAGAGAGCTTAAAGAGATGCAAAAAGTGTTTGCAGTTGATAAAAACTCTACATATCAGATGAAAACAGAGTTTTTAAAACAGAAAGAAAAGCTTATAGTAGATCTTAAGAAATTTGAAGCCGACAAGTTGAATTTTGAGCAGAAAAAAGCTGAGTTAGAAGATAGTCAAAAAGAGGCTAAACAAAAAAGTGAAAAATTAAAATTGGCAGCTACTAGTGCGGCACTCTTAGCTACTCAGCAGTTAGAAGCGAAAACTAAAGATATAGAGTTAGAAAAACAGAGATTTGAAAAAGAGAAAAAAGAGTTAGAGGCAAAAATAAAAATCTTTGAAAAAGAGAAAAAAGAGGCAGATGCGAAAAAAGAGAGGGCTGAAAAATTAGCCAAAGAGAAAGAGGAGGCAATTAAGCTTGCCGAGAGAGAGCTTTATGATTTATTGACATTAAATAGTGTTGAATTTAAATATAACAGCGATGAATTGACTGTAAAAAGTGAAGAGTTGTTAGATGAAGTTGTTGGAGTTGTCAAAAAGAATGAAAACTTCAATTATGCGATTGGTGGACATACGGATTCAAAGGGGAATGAGAACTATAATCTAAGCCTTAGCTCTAAAAGAGCTGAAAAAGTTAGAGCTTATTTGATTGAAAAAGGTATTGATAGTAGTATTTTATCAGCTAAGGGTTTTGGCTCTTCTATGCCAATTGCAGATAATGATACAAATGAGGGTAGACTTAAAAATCGTCGTGTTGTGATTGAGGTTATAAAATAATTTAAAATATAATATCCATAAAAAGGAGCTAAAAATACAGTTAAATAGTGATGAAATTAATAAGATTGATTTCATCACTTTAGAGAACTTCGCT
>JAMOMC010000206.1 GCA_027068765.1 Campylobacterales bacterium | reverse complement strand
TTTGGTGGCATCTGTTGAGTTCCAAGGGCTTGTCTTAAAAATGAGAAGACGATTATAAGTCTTACAAAACTAGTCATTACCAAGATAAGTGAGGGAGCTAGAACTAAAAGTGTTAGGATAATTAATACATTTAGAGAGTTTACTAAATCTTTTGGTTCACTTGGTGCGGATATGGATATATCTATGTTTGGAACACTAACACTTTCAGCTCCAAAAGCAGTTAATACAAAAATAGATAGAAGCAAAAGAGCTTTTAAAATGGCTATTCCCCGTTTTTGGTGCTATCAAGAATACTCTTTTTAGTACTCTCTTTATCATCCTTGTTTTTTGAAAAAAAGTATAACTCAACTCTCCTATTTTTCTCCTTACCTTCAGCTGTTAGGTTTGAAGCTATCGGGTCAAATTCAGCTTTACCTCCAGCTGTTATGAGTTTTGCTTCAATTCCATTATGTATAAGCTCATTTGCTACTGAAATTGCTCTCTCAGCCGAGAGTGACCAGTTTCCTCTATAAAGTCCTACTGTCTCCATGGATGAGTTATCTGTATGTCCCACTATATTTATATGTAGATTTTTAGGAAGTTTATCGATGATTAAAGCCATTCTTTTTAAAAATAAAAATGCATCTTCATTATCAATCTCAGCTTGTCCAGGTTTAAATAATAGTTTTGCAGGAAGTCGTATCATAAAACCATCCTCACTCTCATGTAGTGTTATTTCAGTTGATTCAGCTGAGCCATCGTTCATCATTTCGTTTATCTCTATGATTGTTCTTTTCATAGTTTTGATTTTTTGTGCCGTCTCATCATCTTGATCTATTGGGGTTGTTTCTTGTTGTCTCTCTTGGCTAATTTCAGTTTTTGTTCCACCTTCTAAAACACTTAAAGCTCCTGAGAGTGAGCCAACAGCTTCAGCTACTTTTTTTGCATCCATTGTTGACATTGAGAGAAGTAGTACAAAAAAACATAAAAGAAGTGACATAAGATCACCAAAAGCAGCCAGCCATCCTGGTAGACATTTGGGACAATCTGGTTCAGGACACTTTTTTTTAGCCATAACTATTTATCTTTATCAAATTGACTTTCTCTGTCACTTGGAGCTAAAAATGCCAATAGTTTTGCCTCTAATGTTCTTGGATTGTCTCCAGCTTGTATAGACATGATGCCTTCAATTATCAATGTTTTTATTACCATCTCATCCGCATTTCTTAATTCTAATATATTTTGAACTGGACCACCTATGATATTTCCTAACATTGCTCCGTACATGGTTGTAAGTAGTGCAACTGCCATCGCAGGACCAATTGCTGAAGGGTCTGCCATATTTAACAACATGGCAACAAGCCCAATAAGAGTACCAATCATCCCCATGGCTCCTGCAAAACCTGCTAACTGTCCAAACATTGTTGCATTTGTTTTGTGTCTGTTGTTAGTTTGATCCATATCAATCTCAAGTAAATCTCTTATAATGTCTGGCTCATTTCCATCAATTGCCATACCAAGACCTTTTTTTAAAAATTCATTTTCCTCTTTTCCTGCAGCTGCTTCAAGGGCTAAAATACCATCTTTTCTAGCTTGTGTTGAGAATTCTATAAGCTTAGCAATTAACTCTTTTGGATCATCAATAACAGGTTTAATAGCAACCATAAAGATTTTTCCAAAAGCTTTAATCTGCTCTATTTTAAAGCCTATTAAAAGAGTTCCAGCAGTTCCACCAAAAACAATCAAAAGTGAAGGAATATCGATATACGGACCTATACCAACACCCATAGCCATAGCACCAGCTAGCAAAGTAAGAGTTAGGACTAATCCTATAACACTACCTAAATCCATTTTTATTAATTACCTTTTTATTTGAAATAATTTCATATTTACCAAATATCGGTAAAATTGATAAAACATTTAGTAAATTGTACGATATAATTTAAAAATAAATTTTTATATAATGTTTCAAAGTATAATCATACTAAAATAAATATAAAAAAATAAATTATTTTAATTATTTAAAGGAAAAGAAAAGAATGTCAAATATTTCAGTCATTATATTAGCAGCTGGCAAAGGTACAAGGATGAAGTCCAAAAAGCCAAAGGTTCTTCACAAAATTTCAGGATATGAGATGCTCTATTACTCTATAAGTGAAGCAAAAAAGTTAAGTGATGATATATCTGTAGTTTTATATCATCAAGCTAGTCTTGTTGAGAGTGAGATGAAAAAGCATTTTGACGATATAAAATTTGTTATTCAAGATCATCAAAACTATCCAGGTACTGGTGGAGCGGTTATGAATATAGAGACATCTTATGATAAGGTTTTAGTTTTAAATGGTGATATGCCTCTTATAGATGCTAATGAGCTTGAAAAGTTTTCACAGCTTGATGGAGATATTGTTATGAGTGTTATCAAAATGGATGACTCATCTGGCTATGGAAGAGTTGTTATAAAAGATAATGAGATAGAGAAGATAATTGAAGAAAAAGATGCAAGTTTAAAAGAGAGAGAGATAAAAAGTGTAAATGCTGGAATTTATCTATTTGCAAATGGAATGTTGGCTGAGTATCTACCAAAACTCTCAAATGATAATGCTGGAGAGGAGTATTATATAACAGATGTTATTGAGCTTGCTAAAAATGACGGCTTTAAGATAGTCCCTTTATATGTAAAAGAGGAGAATTTTAAAGGGGTAAATTCAAAATATGACTTGGCAATGGCTGAAGTTATTATGCAAAATAGAATTAAAAAGAGGTTTATGCAAGAGGGTGTGATAATGCATCTTCCAGATACTATCTATATAGATGCAGATGTTAAGATAGAAGATGAGAGCATAATAGAAAATGGTGTTAGACTTTTAAGTGGTGCAAAAATCATAAATTCTCATATAAAAGCAAATTCTGTTATAGAAGATAGTACAATTGAAAATTCAAGTGTAGGACCTCTTAGTAGAGTTAGACCAAAAAGTGTTTTAAGAGATACACTCATTGGTAATTTTGTAGAGGTGAAAAAATCTATACTCATTGGAGTAAAGGCTGGGCATTTGAGTTATCTTGGAGATAGTGAGATAGATGAGGGTACAAATATAGGAGCAGGAACAATTACTTGTAACTATGATGGTAAAAATAAGCATAAAACTATAATCGGAAAAAATGTTTTTATAGGAAGTGATACACAGATAATAGCACCTGTTGTTATAGAAGATAATGTTTTAGTAGCAGCGGGCACAACTGTAAACAAAGATGTAAAAAAAGGATCGTTGGCAATTAGTCGTACATCTATGAAAACTGTAGAGGGATTTTACGATAAGTTTTTTAAGGATTAAAAATTTTAAAAGATAAAAAAATAGTTGTTGGAGTCACAGGCTCTATAGCAATTTACAAGAGTTTAGATTTAATAAGGCTTTATATAAAAGCTGGTGCAAAAGTAAGAGTTATCTTAACAGATTCTGCAAAGAAATTTATAACTCCTTTAACATTTGAAGCTCTTAGTCAAAATGAGGTGTTAACAAAAGACTCTGAGAGTTGGGCAGATGGTAATAATCATATAGATATAGGAAAGTGGGCTGATTTGTTTGTTATAGCCCCAGCAACTGCAAACACGATAAATAAACTAAGTAACGGTATAGCTGACAATCTTATAACACAGAGTGCTTTAGCTTATAAAGGGATAAAGCTAATAGCCCCTGCTGCAAATACAAATATGTATAAAAATCCTCTAACAACTGCATCTTTAAAGATGTTGAAGCTTATAAATTATGAGGTAATAGAGCCTATAGATAAACTACTTGCTTGTGGAGATGAGGGTATGGGAGCCTTGGCTTTAGTTGATGATATATTTTATGCATCCCTTAGAGTTTTAAAAACAGATGAGTTTTGGAGAGATAGAAAAGTTGTAGTTAGTGGTGGTGGGACGGTTGAAAAGATTGATGATGTGAGGTTTATATCAAATTTTTCAAGTGGTAAAATGGCAAAAGAGTTAGCAAAAGCTCTGTATCTAAAAGGGGCAGATGTCTGTTTGATAACTACAAAACAATTTGATGATTTACCAAAAAATATTCACACAATTGAGGTAGATAGTTCACAAGAGATGGGTGAGTATTTAGTAGATGCTATTAGAGTTTCTAAAAAAGGCATTGTAACTAAAGCTTCTTTGATGGGTGGTGAAGTTCCAGAGATTATTCAAAAAAAACCATATCTTTTTATGTTAGCAGCTGTTAGTGATTATAAGCCAAAATTTCCACAAGAGGGAAAGATTAAAAAAGAGTCAATTGGAGATGTCTGGCATCTGGAGTTAGAGAAAAATATCGATATTTTAAATGATTTAGATAAAGATGGGATATTTTCTGTTGGTTTCAAAGCCGAAATGGATGAAAAAAGTGGTGAAGAGCATGCAAAAGCTATGTTGGAGAGTAAAAATCTAGATGCAGTTTGTCTAAATTATGTTAATGATAATATTTTTGGAAGTGATGAAAATGAGATAACACTTTTTACAAAAACAGAGATTATAAAGTTTGAGAGAGCTTCAAAATTTGATATTTCAATGGAACTTTTAAGTGAACTTGGAAAATGATAAACCAAATAGCACAGATTGCTAAAATCGAGACACTTTTAGCAAATCTAAAAACTACCCGTTTTAATTCTGTGCTTCCTATGGGTATTGATGTGATTGAAAAGAGTTCAAAAAATCTTTATATGTTAAAGATTGGAAATAAAGAGGTTAGCACTAAAAGTGCATTGCCTCTTGATGTTGGTGATAAATACTGGGGTGTTATGAAAGAAGATGCAACCTTAAATACCGTCTCACTCTCCAAGCTTTTAAAAAAACCAAAACTTTTACAGGCACAAAGAGATAATTTTTTGCCACAATTTAGTGAAATAAAACTAGAAGAGTTAATCACAAAAAAGAGTCCAAAAATGGAACTCAAAATGGCTCTTTTAGAAAAACTCTCACTCTCAACTAGCAAAAATGAGTTTATGACACTAACAAATATGATAGCAGCATTAGATGCAAATGTCTTTACAATGGTTCTAAAAGATGGTGGGCAAAGTACAATGTTTCAGTTTAAAAAAAGGGCAAAATCCTCTTTAGATGAAGATACAAAGATAGATTTTTATGCCGCTTTTGAAAATCTAGGTCCTATTGAGGGAGTAATTTCGATTATAAATGATGAGAAAAAAGTATCACTTTCACTTTTTTATGAAGATTCTTTGAAGTTTTTAGAAGATGAGTTAGAGTATCTAAATTTCAAAGGAAGTTTGCATCATAAAAACTCAAATATAGAGCCTCTTTTTGAGTTATCAAACTCTCTATTAGATATAAAAGGATAGATGTGAATGAGTTAAAACATATCGCTATTATCATGGATGGAAATGGCAGATGGGCAAAAAAACAGGGTTTTTTAAAAAGAGTCATAGGTCATGAAGAGGGAGCAAAAAGAGTGAGAGAGATTACTATACATGCTTCAAATTTGGGAGTAAAATACCTAACTCTTTATGCTTTTAGTACAGAAAACTGGAAACGATCAGATACAGAGGTTGGTTTTTTGATGAAGCTTATGGATAGATATTTGAAAAATGAGCTTTCACTTTTTTTAGAAAACAATGTAAAATTTGAGACAATTGGAGATCTGAGTAAACTTCCCAAAACCCTAAATGAGACAATCTCTTATACAAAAGAGAAGACCGCTCATTTTGATGGACTTACACAAGTTTTAGCGGTAAATTATGGCTCTAAAGATGAGATCATTAGAGCTGTAAATAAAGCTGTAAGTTTAAAAAAAGAGATAAGTGAAGATGAATTTGACAAACTTTTAGATACAAAAAATACTCTTCCTGTCGATATACTTATTCGAACAGGTGGAGATAAGAGGCTCTCTAACTATCTTCTTTGGCAGGTAGCTTATAGTGAGCTTTTTTTTACAAATACTCTATGGCCTGATTTTACAAAAGATAAGTTAAATGAGATAATTTGTGAGTTTAATAAAATAGATAGAAGATTTGGTGGGGTAAAGTAGATGGTTGTAGAGGCTGGTATATTGGTATTGTTTGGGCTTTTATTTGGCTCATTTTTAAATGTTTTGATTTTGAGAATTCCAAAAGAGGAGAGTATAGTATTTCCAGGATCTCACTGTACATCTTGCAACAATAAATTAAAATGGTGGCACAATATCCCACTTTTTTCTTGGCTTATTTTAGGTGGAAAGTGTCATTTTTGTAAAGATAAGATTTCTATTCAATATCCAATTATTGAGTTTTTAACAGCACTCTTGTTTGGATTGGTATATTATAAATTAGAAGATGTAACTTATAGTTTTATAGTAGGGCTTGTTTTTGCACTTTTATTAGCATTATCACTAATAGATATAAGATACAAAGCCGTGCCTGATAGTCTGAATTTAGCAGCTTTAACTCTGGCCGTTTTTGCATCTTCTGCAATTTTGACAAATATCACTAATGCTCTTTTATATGCTGGTGGTTTTGCTCTTCTTCGTTTTTATGTCTCATATATTGTCAAAAAAGAGGCTCTTGGAGAGGCAGATATCATGATTGCTGCGACTATTGGGGCGATGCTTGGTTTGAAGCTTGGGGTTATGGCTATATTTTTATCAGCCATCATCGCTCTTCCTGTTTTTATAATTATAAAAGATAGAGATTTAGAAGTCCCTTTTATACCGTTTTTAACTGTAGCACTTTTTATAGTTTATATGTTTGATGGGTTTTTTATAGAAGTTTTTGAAAAGATGTATGGGTAAAAACCCAATGCATCTACTTAAACTTTATCTCTTTTAACTCCATAATAGCAGTATTCATACTTCCTACATATTTTATCTCTTTGTGTGGTACCATCACACCATTTACAAGTTTATAATCTTCATATTTTGTTAAAAATTCCATCTGTTGTGGACCCATTTGTAATCTTCCTATCACTTTTTCTATAAGTGAGTCTTTTTTTGATATGATAAATTCTACTGCAATTTTACCACTTTTCAAAGCTAAGATATGCTGTTTTTGGTTTTGTGTTAATTTTAAATCATCAACTCTTCTTTTTAACTCCAAAGGGTGATATAGTCTTAAAAGTTGTAGACGCATAGCATCTAACATAGGACCGCTAACTTCTTTAGTTTTATCTGTAAATATCTTTTTAGCTGAATCCTTTGTTAAAATTCTTATCTCCGTTTTATCTGGATATATAATTTCAGTTTTTAACTCATAAGGCATCTTTACTGTTCGTTTATCAAACCCACTTTTGTCTGAATTCATGAATTCTACATTCCAAACTTGCTTATAAGAGTCTAGTTGTAAAAGATTTTTTTCTCCTCCATAAGCTTCAATCATCTTTTCTATAACTTCATTTTTATTTAACTCTTTTGCATAACTAATGTTTGTTAACAATGTTATGATAAAAAATATACTTATAATTTGTTTCATTTTATTCCTTTGTTTTTGTAAAGTATATCAGATATTTTGTTATAATTTTCTCATTAAAAGGTAAAAAAACTTATGCAAAAACTAAACTTAATAATAATTATAACTCTATTCTCTCTTTCACTTAAAGCAACAGAGATTACAAGAGAGAGGTTTATAATGGGTACTATTGCAACCATCTCTTTAGAAAATAGAGATAAAAATCAGATACAAAAAGCTTTTGATATTTTAAGAGATGTTGAAAATTCTCTTTCAAGTTATAAAAAAGATGCAAAAGTTTATAGATTAAATCATAAAAAAACTGTTTTAATGGATAAATATCTTTATGAAATTTTACAAAATTCTTATAAGATGTATAAAAAAAGTAATGGATATTTTGATATAACTATTGGCTTTGTTACTAAAAATCTTTATCAGTTTGGAGAAGATGAGAGAGTACCTAGTGATAATGAGCTTAAAGATGGAGTTATTGATATATCTTCTATTTTGGTTGATAATGGTGTTGTTAGTTTACAAAATGGTATTATGCTTGATTTAGGGGGAATTGCTAAAGGGTATGGTGTCGATAAAGTTTCTCAGTATTTACAAGAGCAAAATATAACTAAAGCAAGAGTCTCTTTGAGTGGAGATATAAGATGCATAAATCTTTGCAAATTTCAGATACAAAGCCCATTTGCTGAAGATGAGACAATTTTATCGTTTAAATCTATCATCCCAAATCTCTCTATCTCAACAAGTGGAAGTTACCGAAGATTTGTTAAAAATAGGAAATATCATCATCTTATAAATCCAAAAACAAAAAAACAAACATATGATTTTGTTTCGGTGACAATTTTTAAACAAAAGGATAATACAAAAGCAGATGCCATAGCAACAGCAGCATCTGTTATGCCAAAACAAAAAGCTATTGATTTTTTGTTAAAAGAGGATGTTGGTTTTATACTTATTGAGAAAGATAAAACTATAATAAGTTCTAATTTAGATACTTTTGTTAAGGCTAATTAGTTTTTTATCATTTTGTAGATTTTTTTATAAAACTCATCGAAAAAGATATATTTATTAAAATTAGAATATAATGGTTTTTTTAAATTATTTGAAGGACCCTCCATAAAAAAATCAATTATTTTTACTCTTTTTATCTCTTTGGTATTTCCTATTGTCTCTTTTTCGTCTTGGATTATTATAAATGATGATGGTACAACAGAGGTTTACAATGCAGATGAACCAGAAGTTTATGTTGCTCCTAAAAAAAAGAGAAAACATGTTGTAAAAAAAAAGATAGCTCCTAAGTATGTAGGAAGTAGCGAAAAAATCATGTATTTAACTTTTGATGATGGTCCACTTTTAGGGAGTGGAAATATCATAGATGTTATTCAGCAGGAGAGAGTTTTGGCTACGATGTTTATGGTTGGTCAACATATACAAAAGAGTAGATTTAGAAAAAAAACTTTTAAAAGAGCTTTAAATGAGCCTTTGATACTTGTTGCAAATCATACTTTTACACATGCAAGTGGAAGATATAGACATTTTTATAGTGATACAAATAGAGTTGTAAATGATATAAATAAAATGGATAATATACTTTTTGATAATGATATAAATTATCGAGCACCATATCTTAGGCTAGCTGGAAGAAATGTTTTTAGACTCCCTTCAATGCACTATAATGACCCTGGTATTCCAAAAAGGTACAATGAAAGTGAAAAATATGATGCACTTTGGGAAGAGGGTTATCAGATATTTGGTTGGGATTATCAGTGGTCATATAATCCAAAAAATGGAAAAGTAAATAAGAGTCCAAAAGAGTTAGTTAATGCAATTGAGAAAATTTATAGCAGAAATAGAACAAAAATTTCTGGTAAATTTGTACTTTTAATGCATGACTTTTCATTTAGAGATAGATTTAATGGAAAAAAAGATTTAAAAGATTTGATAAGACGATTAAAATATAACGGTTGGAGTTTTGAAACATTAAGCACTTACCTATAAGAAATATATAGTAAAATAACTCCATGCGAATAACTCATAATAGTAAAAAACCAGAACAGATTAAGAGTGCTGGATTGGTTGTGAGACCAAAGTCTGCACATTTAAAAAAGCACTATGTAGTTTTAAAAAATGCCTTAGCCAAATATGATGTAAAGCTTTTTGTAGGTCAAAATAGTGCAAAAATATTAGATGTTGAAGCTATGGATGAGGATGAGATGTATGAGCTTTGTGATATTCTTATCTCTATTGGTGGGGATGGTACACTTTTATCACTTAGTCGAAGTTCATATGAGTTTCAAAAACCACTTTTGGGTATAAATGCTGGAAATTTAGGTTTTTTAACAGATGTAAACTTAGATGAGATAGAGAGTTTTATAGATAAGATTTTTTCTGGAAATTATCGAATTGATGATAGAATGGTTTTAAAAGTTGAGCTTATTTCAAAAACGGATACTAAAAAACTTATAGCTTTTAATGATATAGTTTTTTCTCGTCCTACAATTGAAGGGATGATTAATATTGATGTTTTTGCATCTTCTAAAAGAGCAGCTTTGCCAAGACATCATCTAAATAGTTATTATGGTGATGGGCTTATTGTATCTACTCCAACAGGTTCAACCGCTTACAATCTTTCAGCTGGTGGTCCTATCGTATTTCCATTAACTGAGGCTCTTATCTTGACTCCTATTTGTCCACACTCATTGACTGAGAGACCGCTTGTTTTGCCTGCTGATTTTGAGGTTGAATTTTCAAGCAAAGATGAGATTATTATCGTTGTTGATGGGCAAGATACATACAATTTAAAATTTTATGATAGTGTAAAAATCATGATTGCAAATAGAGGTATTAAAATGATACATAGAAAAGATAGAAACTATTTTGATGTTTTAAAGCAGAAACTTCATTGGGGTAGTAAATGATTGAAAGATTTCATCTAAAAGAGCATTTGAGTTTTAAAGAGTTAACACTAGAGTTTGATAAAAATCTTATAATCTTTTCAGGACCTAGTGGAGCAGGGAAGTCTATCTTGATGGAGGCACTTTTGAGTGTTTTTGGGCTTAAAGAGTGTGGTGCAAAGCTTATTGAAGCTAGTTTAAATAAAAAGCTAAATCTTGAAGATTTTGGAATTTTAGATGAAGAGATAAATGTATTTAAGTTTCATAAAGATAAAAGTGCAAGGTATTTTTTAAATAACCAACAAGTTTCAAAAAAAAATATCAGACAAATTGGTTCGGAGTTTATAAATTATCTAACTTTAAGAGAATTCAAAGAGTTTGAAAATATAGAGTTACTCAAACTTTTAGATGCAATTTGTCTAAAAAAAGATAAAAGCTATCAAAAAATATTAGACTCTTTTTCTAAAAACTATAAAGCTTATTTAAAAAATACAAATGATTTAAAAAAGGTACAAGAGCAGGAGAAAAAAATTGTAGATTTAAAAGAGTTTGCATCTTTTGAGATATCTAAAATTGAAGAGATTAATCCTAAGGTTGATGAATATGAGACTCTTTTAACTCAAAAAAAAGAGCTTTCAAAAAAAGAGAAGATTGAAAATGCTATAAAATCAGCATCTTTGGTCTTTGAATTTGAGAGTAAGGTTACTGAAGCGCTTTTGCTTTTGGAGTGTGAGAGCAGTTTTTTTGATGAGTCTTTTAACGAATTAAGAGCTATTTTTGAAAATGCTAGTGATAGATTAAATGAACTTAGTGATTTAGATATAGAGGGGATGTTAGATAGATTAGAGAAGTTATCATCTTTGAAAAACAAACACGGTACAATTGAGAATGTTTTAACTTATTTGGATGAAAAAAAAGGAGAGCTTGAGAGTTATGAAAATATAGAGTTTGAAAAGAGTGAACTTATAAAAGAGGTTGAAGCGTTAAAGATAAAAGTTGATAAAGATGCTTTAGTTTTGAGTAAAAAAAGAGAACTTGCACTAAAAACTCTAAGCCAAAAAACTGAACATTATCTAAATCTGTTATATTTAGAAAACATCACATTTTCTATGAAAAAAGTTGAACTTCACTCTTTAGGATATGATGATATATCTGTAACTCTAAGAGATGCAGAGCTTTCAAAAGTTAGCTCAGGAGAGTTAAATAGAGTAAGACTAGCACAGCTTGCATCTGCTAGTGAGTTTATCTATCAAGATGGTGGAGTTTTAATTCTTGATGAGATAGATGCAAACTTAAGCGGAAAAGAGTCTATGAGTATTGCAAAAGTACTACAGATACTCTCAAAAACTTATCAAATTTTTGCAATTTCACATCAGCCTCAACTCTCATCATATGCACAGATGCACTTTTTGGTTTATAAAGAAGATGGTGAGAGTAGAGTAAAAATTCTTAAAAAAGATGAGAGAGTTGCTGAGTTATCAAGAATGATAAGCGGAGATAAAGTAAGCTCTGAAGCTATGGAGTTTGCTAAAAGTTTGTTAAATACATCAAAATCTTAAATTTTTTATAATGGAGTGTGAGGTTCTCCATATCTTCATGTTTTATAAAATCAAGTTTTTTTAAGGCTATTTTTTTAATTTTTATTTAAAATTATCTCATCTGCGATAAACTCTCCAACATTTACAGTGGCACTTTGACCTTGTTTAATTCCATACATCTTTAAAGTTGCTATACCGTTACAATCTGTTCTTGAGAGAGTCGCTTTATAAGCACTATTTCCAAGAATAAGAGGATTAGAGATGTAGCTCTCTTGAAGGATTTTATTTGAATCATTTTGTACCATTCTAACATCTACACTACATTCTGGCGAACTTCCATCCATATTGCTACAGCTTACACTTTGAGTATTTACTCCTGTACCTTTTAATAGTATCTTTCTTGAAGTTCCTATATGTTTACCATCAACTCTAGAATTTGCATAGATAAATACATTTTTACCCACCATAGATGGCTCATATCTAAGTTCAGCATAAGCGATGCCATCAACTATTTCACTACTATTGAGTGAAGAAATTGCTGTATTCATAGTTGTTCCTGAACATTCATTAAATCTAAACTTATCTCCAATTACATAACTTAATCCACTAATAGCTTCATTGCTTGGTAAGATGTTTTCTATTTGTAAAGTGTTTGTTGATAAGATATTTCCAATATTCCAAGCACCCATATTTTCAGCCTTATTCTCATCTTTGTTTGCAAGCAAGATAAGAGTATCTCCTGTATCAATAACTCCTGCATTTCCTGAACTTAAGTGAAGTAGAGAGTTTGTTCTATTTATAGTGGCTTTATCATTTTTTTCTAAGATAACTATATCTTGAAAATATCCTTGTTGGTTGGTAGCACTTTCTGTATAAGATGAAGTTATAACTCTCTCGTTTTCATCTTTTGGTAAAATTTGATCATTGTCTACAAATGGGTCAGGAGAGTTAGGATCTGTTATATCGGCATAATTTCTTCTATATCCATTATAGGCATTTGAGTATAGTTTTACATTGTTTATTGTACCTGTTGTAAATCTTGTACCATCAGCTGCACGGTTTCCATGGTTATCAACCGCATGAATTAAAAACTTATCTATAAAAAGACCATTTTCATACCTACTTCCAATTGGGATAATTGACATATTTGAGATAGAACTCTCTTTTATAATTATAGGAACACTCACTTCACTTATGCTGTTTTTTGCACTTACATTTGATTTTAATCTTACTGAAATAGTGATATTTGCGGTATCTACTAAATCTTTTGTCTTAAAAGCTACAGAGTTTTGAGCTTTTATAGCACTTGAAGGCAGAGTAAACACAGAGCCTTCAGTACCATCATAAGATACAAAGTCTAAATATTTTCCAACTAAAACTCCATTTGTATCTGGTGAAGTTTCAGTTGCTAATGTAATACTTTCAATCAAAGATAAATCAGCACTTCCATTTGTACTAGTATCAGTTATCTTAAAACTAATCTCTCCAATCTCTTTTGTAGCATAATAACCTTTTTGTTGATAACTTGGAGATAATTCAATATCTATCTTATAAGAGATACTTTTACCTGTATTATTTGTCTCATTGTTGTCAACATTTGGTTTTGGTTGTTCTTTATTGGTTGTATCTTTTTTATCTTTTGTTATCTCAGCAGAAGATGAACAGCCTATGATGAGCATAGATGAGAGTAAAAAAACACTATATGTTATAAACTTAGATTTTGTCATTTTTAACTTCCTTAAATTCTTGTTTGTCTTAAGAGAGTTTAGCATAAAAGTAAAATAAATGTAGTATTTTAGAATAAAAAAGAAAGTTTTACTTAACAAATGTTTCTTGAAGTAACATTTGTTAAGTTTTTCTTAGGATAAATATTTATTGATTTTTTAAAGTAAAAATTATGTTTAGTAAATTATTGTATTTATATAATTTGCTTTAGCTTTATATATATAGACTTAAGGTCTTCAAAACCTTCTAAAGCCAATTGAATATTTTCAACACGCTCAGCGATATCAAAAGGATATTCATGAGCTAATATATTTCTAATCTCTCGTAATCTTTCCCATTGTGCTGTACTCTCTAAGATGTTGAATTTTTCAAGCATATTTAAAACATCTATCACCGTAAGTGAAAAGTCATCTAATTCTTTAATCTCATAAAGAACTTGCTTAAAAAGTTTTGCCCCTATTTTGTCTTGTAGCTTTCCAAAGTTAAACAAAAAACTATTGACAACTCTTGTACGATTGTAGTCATCAAAAAACTCTTTATTGATATCACTTTTTTTCAGTTCAATATAATCAATATTGCAATTTTTTAACATTGTGTCGATATTTAAAAACATAGCCTCTAATGAATCACTCATAATGCTACCCCTTTTTCCATAGCAATACTATCTATAGCTCTTTGAAGTCCTCTGTCAAATACAACATCTATCTTTTGTTCACCTATTTCTCTTTTTAATTTGACTAGAAAATCTAGCTTTTTTCGCACCAAGTTTTGCTTATCTTTTGTGCGTATATAAAGGTCAATATCACCACCTTTTTTTTTATCATCTATGCGACTACCAAAAAGATATATCTCTCCATCTTGAAACACTTCTAAAAAATATTTTTTGATAGCCTGATGTTGCTTTGGTGTTAATCTCATTTTACAAACCTTGGATATTTATACTGTTATTATATCATATCTCTTAAAAAGTGTACTTTAGATTTAAATCAAGGAGCATTATGTTGATATAATGCTCCTCATTGGTATCTACTTTTGATTTAAAATCAATTCACTTGAGATAAAATCACCAAAGTTTACAGTAGCTGTTTTATTTTCATCTATTCCATATATAGATACAGTTGTCCAACCATTACAATTTGTTCTAGTAGCAGATGTGGCACGATATACTGGTTCACCCCCTAAAGTTGGTTCAGGCATATAAACATTTCTTGCTAGAGATGAACTACCGTTTAATATCATTCTAAATGATGCAGCACAATTTGGTTTTAAACCTTTCTCATTTGTACAAGATAAACTATCAGTTGACATACCTATACCTGTAAGTGTCTCTCTACTAGAAATACCAATTTGCTTATCATTAAGTCTGGTATTTGCATATATAAAAACATCTTTACCAACCATAGAAGGGACATATCTAAGCTCAGCATAAGCGATACCATCAATAACATCTGTACTTTCAAATGTTGATGCACCTGCATTCATAAGACTTTGACGACAAGAATCATACCTATAATCATTTCCAATAACATACCTAACATTATTTATATCTAAGCCACTATCTAAACTTACAAGTGAAATTTCATTTGCACTATCTATACTTTTTATATCCCAACCACCTAAGTTTTCTGGTTTATGTTGTTCTTTATTTGCAAGAATAACTAATGTATCAAGTGGAGTAATAGTATCTGCTGTTGGATCTATGCTATTAGCAGGCAGTGTAAATGTTCCATTGTTTTTATTTAAGCTTCCTTTATCATTTTTAAAATTATTTAAGAGTATAGTTGGATAACCACTACCCAACGCATAATCTAATTTTGCAACATTTCCTCTCCAAGTGAAAGGTAATGTTTGATCATCAAAAAAGAAATCAGTATTTAATGGATAATTAATTGTAGGAATTGAAAGATCTTCAAAACGCTGTGCACCATTATATGCATTTGAATATAGTTTTGGATTATTAATAACACCTGTTGATATTTTTGTTCCATCTTTTGCTTTATTCCCATAGCTATCTACTACATGAATTACAAATTTATCTATAAAAAGACCATTCTCATATCTGCTTCCAATTGGAACAATTGCCATACTTGAGCTTTTATTTTTTTCTATGACAATTGGAATTTTTAATTTATAATCTGATGTTGCTTCTGTATTGTTTAGTTTTATAGATGCTGTTAAAATGATATTTGTTGTTCCTGATAATTCATTCATTTTTATTGCTACACTATCTGTTGCTTTAACTGACTCTTTTGGAATTGAGTAGACTGGACCTTGTTCTCCTGAAAATGTGATGAAGTTAAGATACTTACCATCTGTATCACTATTTTTCTCTTCAACTTCTAAAGTAATTTTATCAATAATTTCAGTATTTGCAGGGGTATTTGTATAGATATTTGTGATGTTAAAAGATAACTCTCCTATTTCATCTCTTGAGTAGTAACCTGTCTCATTGTATTTATCTGAAAACTTTACACTTATTTTATAAGCATTTTTTGCATCTATTTGAATTGTACCTGTTGTAGTATTGTCATCACTATTTATAACACCATCACCTGTACTACTGTTGTCATCAACAACATCATTTATGAAACTTCCACCATTATTTGGTAGAGATGTATTTTGTTCAGGATTAACAATTTTGCCAATTTTATCAACTTCTCTATCTGCAGTATTACATCCCATAACTAATAATGATGCTAATAAAATAGCACTATAAGTTATAAATTTACTTTTTCCCATCTTCTAAACTCCCTTTAAATTTTAAAAATATTTCAACTATAATCGACAATTGATAAAAAAACTTTAAACAATATTGTTTTTGTTATAATTTATGTAAAAGGAGTCTGATGAAAAAAATAATCTTTATTTTATTACTTTTTATAAACTCTCTTTTTGCACAAAATCTAGAATCAAAAATTTCAAATATGATAGTCATAGGTTTTAAAGGTTATGATTTAAATGATACAAATCCACTCTATTTGCATCTTAAAAAATATCCTCTTGGTGGTGTTATACTTTTTGATAAAAATATTAAAGATGAGATACAACTTAAAAATCTAACAACTCAGCTAACTTTTCTCTCAAAAAACAATCTTCTTATCACTATAGATGAAGAGGGTGGAAGAGTTTCAAGACTTGGAAAAGTAGAGGGTTTTTCAAAAACTCCTTCAGCAAAACAAATTGCACTAAGAGGGGATATGGCTGCAAAAAAGAGTTATGAGAAAATGGCTTTGATGTTAAATGATGTAGGAATAAACTGTAATTTAGCCCCAAGTGTAGATCTTGCAATAAACCCTAAAAACCAAGTGATAGTAAAAAATGGACGATCATTTTCAAAAGATCAAAAAGTTGTTATAAAATATGCAACTATCTTTATGCAAGAGATGCAAAAGCAGGGGGTTTTAAGTGTTATAAAACATTTTCCAGGTCACGGCTCATCACTTTTAGATTCTCATGATGGATTTGTAGATGTGAGTAAAAGTTGGTCATATCTTGAGCTTGTTCCTTTTGAGAGGCTTATAAAAAACAAAGATACAAAGATGATAATGACTGCTCACATCTACAATAAAAACTTAGATGCCATCTATCCCGCAACTTTATCATATAGTATAAATCAAACTCTTTTGAGAGAGAAGTTAGGGTTTAATGGAGTTTTGATAAGTGATGATTTGCAAATGAGAGCGATTTCAAAAAACTATTCATTACAAGAGAGTTTAAAACTATCTATAAATTCAGGTGTAGACTTACTACTCTTTGCAAACCAAATAGATAAACCAATATCAATAAAAGAGATAGTAGATATAGTTTTGAAACTTATAAATATTGGTGAGATAGATATAAGAACTATAGATAAAGCAAATGAGAGAATAGATAAATTAAAAAGAGGATTATCATGAGTGAAGTAGAAAAAAAAGCTTATTTTGTCTATGGAGATGATTGTGAAAAAGAGTTAGAAAGAGTTAAAGAGAGTAGATATATAACTGCACTTACTTTAACACATATAGATAAATTTTTAGAAGATGTTACTCTAACTTCTAGTGACCATGTTGTCGTCATGGGAAGCGGTGATGAGATAAAAGAGATTTTTGATAAAGCACATATAGATGGTTTTAGTGTGGGGCTTATATCTTTAAAAATCCAAAGTATGCTTAGGGCTAGTTTTGAGATACCATCAAATCTAGAAGATGCTTTAGAAGTTGCTCTAAATAGTGAGTGTCAAGATTTAGATCTTTTATATGCAAATGGTAAGATAGTACTTTGGAATGCTCTTATAGGAGAAGCTCCTCCTATTGGATATAGAAAAGCCTCGTATCTAAATACAACTTTAAAAGAGAGATACACTCTTTTAGTAGAGTCATTTAAAAACTTAAAAACACTAAAAAAAACAAAGATAAAGCTAATAACAGATAAAGACCAAGAGATAAACACTTCCGCAAGTGGTATAGTTGTGATTGAACATGACAACCACACCTTTGCATCTGCTCTTGTACAAGATGATTTGTCACCAAGTGATGGTAGATTATCAGCTTTGTTGGTATCTCCAACATCTATAGTTGATTATCTTCAATACCTATACATATCACTATTTAAAACTTCCAAAAATGGGCAACTTCCTAATTCTGTTGGATTTATAAAAACTTCGTCTCTCTCAGTTGAGAGTTCACCTCCTTTAATGCTTAGTGTTGATGGAAGAGAGATAGGTGATACTCCTGTAAAGTTTGAGGTTAAGAAACAAGCCATTAGATTAAAAGCGAGTGAAGAGTTTTGGATTGAGTCAAAAGATGGTAATTCAGATAAAGAGACGATAAAACTTTCATCTCTTCCAACAACTAGCGAAGGTGTTAAGTATGTACAAGAGAGACTTCCTTTTTTCACACATGCTAGTGAAGATAAGTATAGAGAACTTTTTGCAGGATTAAGAGAGCAGAGCAAGATTGAGCCTACCTTTGTAGTTTTGATGATTTTAAGTACTATCTTAGCCACTGTTGGACTCTTTTTAAACTCTGCATCTGTTGTTATTGGAGCTATGCTTTTGGCTCCTTTAATGCAACCTATAGTATCTAGCTCTATGGGTGTTTTAAGAAGTGAATTGACACTCTTCTTATCTGCAATTAAGACAACTGTTGTTGGAGTTTTTTTAGTTCTTTTAACAGCTGCTATTATCGCTCTTTTGTTACCATTTGAAAACTTAACCTCTGAGATAGCAGCGAGACTTAGACCATCTTTGTTGGATTTGATGGTGGCATTAGCTTCAGGAGTTGCAGCAGCTTATGCTAAAAATAATGAAAAAATTATAGGCTCACTTGCAGGAGTCGCCATAGCTGTGGCTCTTGTGCCTCCTTTGGCTACTGCTGGTATTGGGCTTGGGTGGATGAGGTTTGATGTTTTCTATCAAGCTTTTTTACTCTTTTTAACCAACTTTGTGGGAATTATATTTGCAGGGGCATTGACATTTTTGGTGATGGGGTTTTCTCCTATTAAAAGGGCTAAAAAAGGTTTAACATATGCTCTTGTAATATCAATGCTAATTGCAATTCCACTTTATCTATCTTTTAAAGTGATGGTGGTTGATTCAAATATAAGATCAACATTAGAGCATAGTCGCTATGTTGTAAATAAAAAAGAGGTTAAAATTGAAAATGTTACCATAAAACACTCTGATGGTGTAGTTTTGAGATGTGATTTTATTGTAACTGAGTTACTTGAAAAACATGAGTTAAAAGAGCTTAAGTTGATTTTACAAAAGAGATTAGATGTGCCTATAATTTTGGAAGTTGTACAGAGAGTGAGGTTAAAGTAGTATTGACTTGAGTTTTATACCCTGTTGAACTCAAGTTTATAATAAATAAGAGATTATATTTAAACTCTTTGTGTATAATTTAATAAAATTAAGGTTTTGAAATTTGAAATTTGTAGATAAAAAAGTTATTATATTTGACTTAGATGGCACCTTGATAGATAGTGCTCCTGATTTGATTTTAGCTGTTAATTATATGCTCAAAACTTTAAATAGAGCAACTTTTAGTGAAGAGAAAATCCGCTCCTTTATTGGTAATGGAGCAGAGATATTAGTAAAAAGGGCATTATCTGCTGATATAAGCATTGATAAAACTTTAAAAGAGGATTTTTGTCTAGATGCATTAGAGATTTTTTTAGATTTTTATTCACAAAATTTAGCCGTTTCAACCACTCTTTATCCAAAAGTTTATGAAACACTCAAAATCTTAAAAGATGCAGGTTATGTTTTAGTTATTGTAACTAATAAACCATACAATTTTATAGAGCCTATTTTAAAAACTTTAAATATCGATAAATTATTTGAATTTTATCTAGGTGGAGATTCACTTACCAAAAAAAAACCAGATCCTCTACCACTCTTACATGTATCTAAAAAGTTAAATGTTAGTATCAATGAGTGTGTGATGGTTGGTGATTCAAAAAATGATATTTTAGTTGCAAAGAGTGCTAAGATGCAGAGTATTGGACTTAGCTATGGATATAATTATGGTGAAGATATTGGTGTTTTTAATCCTGATTTTATCTTTGATGATTTTTCTAATATTGTTAAAACTTTTATTTAGGATGAGTATATGTCAAAAAAAGTAGAGATAGCCGTTGTTGGTGGTGGAGTTGCTGGAGTTAGTGTAGCTCTTTATTTAGGAAAACTTGGTTTAAAAGTTACACTATTTGAGAAACAGAAAACTCTTGTTTGTGGTCCACCTTTTTGTCATCTACACTCAGGTGGTAATTTGTATCGTGAAATCTCAGATAAACAGTGTATAACTCTTTTAAAACAGTCGATTGATTTTTTACGATTTTATCCATTTGTTGTAGATTATCGTCCAACTGTGATTGTGACACCTGTTGGTGATGACTCTTTGGCAGATGCACTTCTTCCACGATTAGAGCTTTTAAAAGCAGAGTATGAGAAGCTTATCAAGAGTGATATTGAAAATAAAGTTTTAGGTGATAGTCTTGATTATTATAAGTGTTATGATAAAAAAGAGATAGAGGCTCTTAAAAGTAGAGAGATTGTAGATAATCCAAAAACTTCAGATGAGTGGATGATACCAGTTGCTAAAAATATTGATTTAAAAAAAGTGCAGTTTCCGCTCATCTTGGTACAAGAGTATGGACTTAATCTTTTTCGTTTAGCAGCAGGGGCTACTTTGGCTTTTAAGGAGTTAGAAAATGTAACACTTTGTATGGAGACTATAGTAACACATATTGATAAAGCTCTGGGCTCTGATAGATGGAGTATAACTTATGAAAAAGATAAAAAATCTCATAAAAAAGAGTTTGATTATCTTATAAATGCAGCTGGATTTAAAACAGGTTTGATTGATGATATGGTTGGAGTTAAAAGTAAAAAGATGGTTGAGTTTAAAGCTGCATATATTAGTAGATGTGATGAGTATAAGGATATTTTGTTTCCTGAGATTATCTTTCATGGTAAAAGAGGTACTCCGCAAGGTATGGGACAGTTTACACCTTATCCAGATGGATATTTTCAACTCCACGGCATGACGGAGGATATCACACTTTACAAAGATGGATTAGTTGCAAGTACCAGCCTTAGCTCTCAGCCAAAATTAAATCCAAGTTTTATAAAAAAGATAGAGAACTCTTGGTTTAAAGAGGAGATAGATAAAAGGACAATAAATGCGATTAAACATCTTTCACAGTTTATTCCTAAGTTTTCTAAAGCAAAAGTTGCCTCCAAGCCACTTTTTGGAGTACAGCAAATTCCAGGAGATGACCCAACTTTAAGAGTGGCGGAGGTCTCATTTGCACTTGATAGATATGCTAGATGTGAGATAGTTAAAGTCTCATCAGTTATAGATATGATAGATGCAATTATAAGAGAGTTTATTCGTTTGGGTTTTGTTTCTAAAGAGGTTCAAAAAAAGAGAGACTTTGGATATTTAAAGAGTTTAAAAGAGAGTGAGATTAGAGATGTTGCTGAGATGCTTTGTGAGCAAAGAGGTTATCCGCCACTTCTTGCAAATCGAAATGTCTCAAATAAATAAGGATTAATATTGACTATAATAAGTGCAGATTATATACTCATATGTGATAAAGAGTTTACAATTTTAAAAGATAAAGCTATCTGTTTTGAAAAAAAGATTATAGAGATAGATGATTTAAAGATATTATCTCTTAAGCATCCTCAAGCCAAAGTTATAAGATGCAAACCAAACTCTGTTTTGCTTCCAGGACTTATAAATCCTCATGTGCAT
>JAMOMC010000205.1 GCA_027068765.1 Campylobacterales bacterium | reverse complement strand
TAATTTGTGATTTAGAAGATGCTAAACTCTGTTTGGAGTTTAATGCACCTTAAATACTCTTTTGATATAAAAAGCAACTCTTCTTGTAAATGAATCACTCAAAAACCCTATAAACAAATCATCCAATGCTGCTCTCTCAACTTCGTTCAACCTTGTCACTACTCAATCCTTTTGAAATCTTTTTTATAACCCGAACAATATCATCCTCATCTAACTCTCCAAGCATGCGGAAAATCGCCTGTGCTGCTTGAGGTTGAGAATTGCCAAGACGCCAATCTTGATAAGTTCTCATTGATATGCCAAGTTTTTCAGCCATACTTTTCTGGCTAATCTTTTTTCCATAATGTTGTGCCTCCACCGCATTATGCAAAATGTTGAACAAGTCCTTCGATTCCATGTGTAAATCATACCCTATCTTTGATAAACCACACATAAAAACTGTTACTGTATACACTTTTCTAATCTCTATATAATTTAATACTCATTAAATATACTGTAATTATAACTATATATGATTAAATAATTATAAAATAGACAAAAATTTGATGTTTTTATACACTTTTTCGTATATTTTATCTGTTTATAATAGCACTCTTAAAATCTAAAAGTAATATTAACATAAATTAAATTATTTTTATAAAAGTCTAAAGTTTTTAAAGTAGTTGACGATATTCCAAAAAAGGAGTTAAACTATGTTCAATCCATTATCATTAAAAGAAAATGACAATTTGCAATTAAGCACTATTTTAAATTCACCAAAAGAGAGCTTTATCTGCGAAGAAGTGTTAAATTTTACAGATGCACAAAACTCAGAAGCTTGCAGATACAAACTCATCTCAAAACTAGATTATAAAGAGATTTGGTTAGAAGTTAAAAAAGATAGAGCTCATAATTATCAACTTTTTTACTATAAAAAGGTTGAAGAGCTAGAGTATGATCCATCATTTTTAGCATTGGTTGGAACTCAAAGTATAGGTTATTTTAGCCCAAATTCAAATACTAAAGAACAAGTCATCTATAGCCGAATTTCTAAAAAAGGAGAGATAGTTATGCCTATAAAACATCTTGTTAGCGAAGATGAACTACCAAGTAATCCTCTTGAAAATGGATACTTTAAAGATGGAAATGATAACTGGTACTTTATGACCAAAAGATCTGAGGGTACTTTAAAAAACTTTAGTAATAAACTAAAAAAAAGATCTTGGGAATATAAGTATGAACAAAATAGACTTCTTATTGAGATGCAAGATTTTGATAACACTCTAAAAAATATTATTATCTATGAGGGGAAAGAAATTGAGAGAAAAAATATTGAGAAAATGATAGGCTAATACAACAATTGAAGGTTAGTTTTACCAACCCTAAGAAATATCCCAATGAAGAATTTATTTACTTTAAAAAAGATTTTGTAATAGATTGAGAAGATAAGAGTATCTACTTTTTAAGATGTGGCTTGAAAATTTTCACGAAAAACTACAACTATTATTATAACCTTTTTGCCAATTTTTTGTATCATGCATCTATCAAGAACTTCAAGGATAATCGATGATATTCACAACCCCACAAAAAAGCAACTCTATAAAAATAATGCTCTTAGGAAGTGGTGAGTTAGGAAAAGAGATGACCATAGAAGCAAGTCGTTTAGGGGTTGAAGTCATCGCTGTAGATGCATATGAAAATGCTCCTGCTCATCTTGTTGCAAACAAATCGTATGTTATAGATATGAAAAACAAAGATGAAGTTTTAGAAGTTATTCGTCGTGAGAATCCTACTTATATCGTTCCTGAGGTTGAGGCTATCAGTATTGAAGCTCTTTTTGAAGCTGAAAAAGAGGGTTTTAAAGTTATTCCAAATGCAGATGCCATAAACAAAACAATGAATCGTAAAAATATCCGTATTTTTGCTTGTGAAGAGTTAGAGATAAAAGCTAGTAGATATAAGTTTGTCAAAACATATAATGAGCTTGTTAGTGCATCTAGTGAGATTGGGTTTCCTTGTGTTATTAAGCCTATCATGAGCTCTTCTGGATATGGGCAGAGTGTGGCTAAAAGTTTAGATGACTTAAAAAACTCTTTTGATAAAGCAAAAGAAGAAGCTAGAGGAGATGCTAGTGAGTTGATTGTTGAAGAGTTTATAGAGTTTGATTATGAGATAACACTTTTGACAGTTCGAGGTGAAAAAGAGACTATTTTTTGTGAGCCTATTGGGCATCTTCAAAAAAATGGAGATTATATATTTTCTTGGCAACCGATGAAGATGGACGAAACAATACTTGAAAAATCAAAAAATATTGCCAAAAAGATCACAGATGGCTTAGGTGGTCGTGGGGTTTTTGGTGTAGAGTTTTTTATAAAAGGGGATGAAGTCTATTTTAGTGAAGTCTCTCCTCGTCCTCATGATACTGGAATGGTTACGATGGTCACACAATCTCAAAGTGAATTTTCACTACACATTAGAGCAATTTTAGGGCTTAGTCTTGATTTTATCTTTTATGGTGAGGGTGCAAGTGCGGCTTTCAAGTCAAAATGTGCTAGTGTTACACCTACATTTGAGATAAATGATGAGTGTTTTAGTAAAAACTCTTTAGTTCGAATTTTCTCTAAACCTACCTCTTATGTTGGTAGGCGTCTAGCAGTAGTTTTGACAACTGGAAAAGATTCGCTAAAATTAGCTAAAAATTTAATTACAAAAATCAAAGAGGTATCATGAGACATATAAAAAAAATTGCTGATTATTCTATCGTAGGCGGAATGGGAGCGGTGTTGATGGTTGGACTTACTGGATGTGGTGGCGAAGACCCTAGAGCTGAGCAAAACTTACAAAACCAAACAGGTTCAGTAGGAAGTGAAGTGAGTCAAAAACAAGGAGCTTTTGTAGTCATACAAGAGACAGCCCCTGACAAATACACAATAGTTGACGAATTCCCAAGCGATACAACTAGAATAATTCTAAAAAAACTCGATGGAAGCGAAAAAATGCTAACCCAAGAAGAGATGGATGCACTTGTAAAAAATGAAGCAGCAAAAATTGATGCAGGCACATCTGAACTAACACAAAATCCAGATGAAGTATCTAGTGGATCTGGTGGCATGGGGCTTGGAGGAGTAATACTAGCAAGTATGGCAGGTGCAATGCTTGGAAGTTATATAGGAAACAAACTATTTAACAATCAAAACTACCAAAAAAATAGACAATCAGGATATAAAAATCCACAAACATACAATAAAAGCAAAAATTCATTTAATAAATCTGGCGCTAGTAAAAAATCAGGCTATTTTAATAAAAATAAAAAAAGTACAAGCACATCTAAAAAAAGTTCAGGCTTTTTTGGTAAAAAATCTAGCTCAAGAGGCTTTGGAGGATAAGATGCATCTTAAAAAAGTAGAACCACTAAGTGTAGAGTTTCTAAAAAGTATAAACTTTTCATGGCATACAGATGAAGATGATGATACCCCTTATCTTGTTGATGAGCTTATAGAAGTTAGTGAAGTTGAAGCTGAAGCTTTTGCTGAAGCTGCAAATGAGCTTTATGATATGTATGTTGAAGCTGGGGATTATGTCATAGAAAACGACCTACTTCACGATATAAATATCCCTTTTAATCTTGTGGAAATCATAAAAGAGAGTTGGGAAAACGATGTACATTGGCATCTTTATAGTAGATTTGATTTTGCAGGTGGCTTAGATGGGAAACCTATAAAACTTTTAGAATTCAACGCTGACACACCAACTGTACTTTTAGATACAGCCATAGCTCAATGGGCGATACTTAAAAAGAATAATATGGATGAAAATAGTCAATTTAACAATATCCACCAATGTATCAAAGATAATTTTCAAAGATTAGTAACTCTTGAAGAGAGTACAGAGAACTTTGAAGAGTATTATGATGGTTGGAAAATTCTATTTTCAAGTGTTAGGGGAGCACAGGAAGATGAAGATACTACTAAATATTTAGAGAGCATTGCTAAAGAAGCTGGATTTGAGACGGCATTTGCTTATATGGATGAAGTAGAGTTTAGTGAAGATAGTGGTATTTCTTACAATGGAGATGAGTATGAATTTTTCTTCAAGCTTGTCCCATGGGAAGATATAGCTATCGATGAGGGTGGACTTGCAACTGTTTTAACTCAAATTGTAAACAACCAAAAAGCTATCATCTTAAATCCTGCTTATACTCTTATGTTTCAAAGTAAAGCATTTATGAAAATTCTATGGGATTTATACCCAAATCATCCCCTACTTCTTGAAACCTCATTTGAACCGCTTGAAGGTGCATATGTACAAAAACCAGCTTTTGGAAGAGAGGGTGAAAACATAATCATCACAAAAGAAAATGGCGAAATTTTAGATGAAAAAGATGGAAATTATGCGAACTTTATGCCAGTTTATCAAGAGTTTGCCGAACTAAATAGAGATGATACTGGAGCTTACTATCATGCGGGAGTATTTTTTGCTTGGGAAGGGTGTGGATTAGGATTTAGAAAAGCTGTGAGAGCTATCATAGATGATGATGCTAAATTTGTAGGACATGTGATAAAGTAATTACCAACAAAAAGTATAAAAGTGGCACTCTGACTCTTTAGTTTCTAAAAATCATAAAACAAAATCAAAGTTTTAACTAAAAAAATAGAATCTTTTTTTGACAAATATAAGGTAAATTGGGTTTTAAATAAGTGTTTCGTATTACTTAGTTGTTACGCCTTCTTGGCACATTCTAACCCCATTGTTCTATTATTTAGATCTGGTTTTTTTTAGCTACATGCACTTTAACATTATCATACTCTTTGATAAATCTATCAGCACTGATTAAAATCAAATCCTCTTGCATAGCTTGAGATATAAGCATCCTATCAAATGGATCTTTATGAATATGGGGTAACTTTTTTGTAAAATCAGCACATTTAGCAGAGAGTTTTAACTCTATAAATCCACACTCCTTTATAGCCTCACTTAAGTTTGTATCTACTTTTAATTTACCAAGTGCCTCTTTTATAGCTATCTCCCATATGGTAGCTGCACTTATGTATATCTGGTTTTTGCTATCGGATATGATGTCATAAATTTTTTTTTCAAGTCTATCCGCATCACTTAGCCACCATAAAAATATATGAGAATCAAGCAAATATCTACTCACTATTTAAGCCCTCAAAAAGTTTTATTATATCTTCATCCCCACTATCAAAATCTTCAAAAATTTCAATTTTTTCCTTAAATAAGTTTGGCTTTCTCTCTTTTAAAGGTTCGTAT
>JAMOMC010000204.1 GCA_027068765.1 Campylobacterales bacterium | reverse complement strand
AACATCATCAATAATGATACTCGCAACACCGTCATCATCGACAAGTGTTGTACTGACGGGTGTGCTATTAACCTGAACGGTCTCAAAGCCGCCGCCTTCAGTCGTTCCGGTGAGAGCAACACTATACGCTTCTAACTCTTCGACCACATCATCATTAAGGGTGACGACTGTAAAGTCAACGCTGGTTTCACCCGCTGGAATAGTTACGGTCATGATTGTCGGTATCAGATCTCCATCATCGGTAGTCGTATGTCCGACTTGCACTTCAATACTCATTGGTGTTTTTACCGGTTCATCAACGCTTACGGTATACACCGCGCTACCGCCCTCGATGACATTAACATCACCGCTTAAGACAACATTTGTCACCTCGACATCGGGCTCAACTGTTTGATTCTCCGGACTGTTATCAGAAATTATGGTCGTTACCGGTGTAGTATTGACATTAACTGCTTCAAAACCGCCACCTGTTGTAATTCCTGAAAGTGCTACCGTATAGGTTTCATCACCTTCAGCATAACCGTCATCTATATTAGCCACTGTAAAATCAACTGTTTCTGCCCCTGCAGGAACGGTGACCGTCATGGTTACCGGTAGTAGATCGCCACTATCAGTCGTCTCATGCCCAATAACAACATCAACGTCCATCGCTGTCACAGTAGGTTTACTTAACGTAATAGTATATGTTGCCATCTCTCCTTCAGGTACATTTGCATCACCACTTAACGTGACATCAATGCTGTCTTCAGCACCCGGAGTCGGTTCATCTTGAATAATACCCAAACCGGTATCATCGGCAATGACAACATTAAGAGGATTGGAGAGTACTACATTAAGTGTTTCATTTCCTTCAAAAATAGCATCATCAATCACAGAGACACTAATAGTCTGTGTCACCGTACCAGGGTCAAACGTAACGGTTCCGCTTACCGGAGTATAATCTTCTCCCTCGGTTGCTGTTCCTGCTGTTGTAACATAATCGACACTGACCGGTACATCACTC
>JAMOMC010000203.1 GCA_027068765.1 Campylobacterales bacterium | reverse complement strand
ATATAAAATTTTAAATAACTCGTTCTAGTCCCAATTTCTCGGGGTTTAAACACTCCTCTTCTTTAAAGGAGCCGAAATTATACCCCCTTGATGCTTAAAATTTGCTTAAATTATTGGAGGGTTGGCTTATTGTTTAATGAAGTTTATTTGTAATATTTTTGTATAAAAACTTCTTAAGCTACTCTTTTTTTCTTACTCTTAAAAATGAAGCAAATTTTGGTTTTTTATTTTTAGTAAAGCCATAATATTTAAATGTAACAATACTACCTATCTTATATAGAGTTTTTCTTTCCTCTATACTAAAGCCTCCTCCTAGCTTAAAAATGACCCCGTTATCAAGCCTTAAAGTCAAGCTTCCCATCAAATTTTTAAACGTTCCTTTACCCTTATTTATACCAATAACCACACCTTCTAAATCTGCAGACTCTTTGACCTTTAATATATTTGAGCTTCTTCCTGCAAAATACAGAAGAGATGCATCTTTTATAATTACACCTTCTCCTCCTTGTTTTATCACTTTTTGCATAAATTTTTCTAAATGACTTTTATCTTTACATCTAATCTGTTTTATAATTTGAACATGATTTAGCCGACTTTTTGCAAAGTAATTTTTTACATTTTCAAGTCGTTTTGTAAAATCACCATCTTGATTAGGGGCTTCAAATATATGATATGATATTTCTCGCCACTGTTTTGAAGGAGTATCATCTAAAATAATTGATTGTATATTTTCAAAATCTGCTCTTTTGCTCCAAAACTCTCCATCAAGCTCATATGACGGAAAATTTTTTGTAAACCATTTTGGAGCATAGATTTTATTGCCATTTTTACTTAAAAAATATTTACCATTCCAATATCCTCTAATTCCATCAAGCTTTTCACTCATATACCAACCCTTTATATTTTCATAGCCTTTGTATGTTTTTGCTTTTTGAAGAGTTGTTGCATCTGCTAATGCTATTTTAGTAAAAATCAGTGTAAATAAGATTAATATTTTTATCATGATA
>JAMOMC010000202.1 GCA_027068765.1 Campylobacterales bacterium | reverse complement strand
TCATGAAGCATATTTAAAAGACCAAGAAGCAGAGTTGATTGATCAAACACCTAGTAAATCAAATTAAAATTATAGATTAGGCTTTTTTTAATTTGGTTTCTATTTTGCAATCTAGGCAGAGTATAATACCCAAAATAGCAGGGTATAATGCAGGTTATAAAATAAAGGAGAACCAATTTGCAAGAAAAAGATTATGCGAAAACAACCTTTGATGATGTAGCTCTTCGTTATGATGAGATAGAATTTTTTAAAATCTCTGCTAGACATGTAGCAAAAATGTTACAAGAACTCCCAAACAAAGAGAAGCTAGATATACTTGATGTGGCTTGTGGTACTGGTAATGTAGTGGTAGAGTGTGCATCTGTTTTAAAAGATGCTAAATTTGATGCTATAGATATATCTGAGGGCATGTTGGCAGTGGCTAAACAAAATGCTAATGAGAGAAATATAGACAATATAAACTTTCAAATGCAAGATATTGCAAAACTCTCTTTAGATAAAAAATATAGTGCCATTACCTGCTCATATGCTCTTTTTTTCATGAGTGATTCTGTTAATGTTTTGAAAAGTTTAGTAGGGTTATTGAAATATGATGGCATACTTATATTTACTACATTTTTAGAAAAAGCTTTTTCTCCTACTGTGGATATCTTTCTTTCACTCTTAAAAAAGTACGGTTCTAGCTCAGCTTTGGAATATAATCCAAGCACATGGGATAAACTAAAACGAACAAAAGATATAAAGTATTTATGTGAACAAGCAGGCATAAATCAAGTGAAAATAGATACAAAAGAGATTCGTTATGCTCTTGATTTAGATGCATGGTGGGAGCTTTTGAATAACACTGGATTTAAGGGAATGCTTATGGAGCTTAGTTCTAATGACTATGAGAGAGTAAAAAAAGAGTATCGCCAAGAGATGTTAGTACATGTCAATGCAGATGGTGAAGTGGAGTTGATAGCGGATACCTTTTTTGTGCTAGTAAGAAGATAAATGAATTTAGAAAAAC
>JAMOMC010000201.1 GCA_027068765.1 Campylobacterales bacterium | reverse complement strand
TACTTCCCCTTAGCACTCCCAATAGAGTGAATATACTGATAATCTATCACTATCTTTTTACTTTTTGGAAGAGATGTTGAAAGTTTTTCTATCACTTGGTTAAAATCTTCAAAAAGATAGTTTGACATACTCCCTGGAATTGGGTTTATCTCATTTAGCACCACTTTACCATCAATCACAAAAAAGTCGCATCTTATAAGAGCACCTTCAAAAATTTTGCCATATATCTTTTTAAATGCAAGTTTTAAATTCTCCTCCAAATAAGGGTCAATATCAGCTTTATTTACCCTTGAAGTTCTTGAAAAATCGAGATACTTTTTGTCAAAATCTAAAAACTCCTCTTTTTGTGGCTCTTCAACGATAGAGAAGATAAACTCATCTGATACTTTAGCACCAGCTAAGTTATACTCTTTTACATTTTCGATAAAAGGCTCAACTAAAACCTCATCATCAAACTCATAAGCAACATCCAAAGCATACTTAAGCTCACTAGCATCTTTTACGATACTAACACCAATAGAACTTCCTAAACAAAGTGGTTTAACTATCACAGGGTAGTTTTGCGAAATTTTATAAGCACCTTTTTGTAGCACTTCATAATCAACACATTCAATTCCTAAAGATTTTGCATATAGTTTTGTAAAGAGTTTATTAAAACTTATGACACTTGCATCTATACGAGGTCCTATAAAAGGTATATCAAAAAACTCAAATATAGATGAGAGTTTTCCATCTTCTCCATCTCCTCCATGTGAGAGATTTAAAACAACATCAAAATCTATCTTTTTCTCTTTCATCAAAGCTTTTTGGTAAAAGCCACCATTTTTAATAGTTAATTTTGGATATTTTTTATACAAAGATGAGCTAAAAAGTTTTGATTTCATCTCATCTTTAGGTATGAGATAAAACTCTCTATTTTTATCACAAAATATATATATAATTTCACATTTAATCACATCTTTCATAGCGATTGCACTAACTATGCTAATCTCATGCTCATAGCTCAAAGCTCCAAAAACCGTAGCAATTTTCAATAATTTTCCTTAAGTAAGTTTTTTTAATGCCTCTTTGATAAGTTCACCTGTTGTTTCACTCTCACATGTGAGCAATATTTTTTGAATTTTCTGATTTTTAAATCCTAAGCTCTCTAATGCTAAAAGTGCATCTTGTTTTGCTCTGCTTTTTTCATCCAACTCATCAATTTTGAGATTAAAATCGCTCAATTCTACCAAAATTCTCTTTGCACTTTTAGGTCCAATTCCTGGAACTTGTTTTATCTGGTCTACATCTTGATTAAAAACTGCTTTTGAAAAAGCATCTGGGGTAAAAGTAGAACAAATTGCAAGAGCAGTAGATGGACCTACTCCATTTATCTTTATAACTCTATCAAACATCATCTTTTCTAAAGAGTCAAAAAAACCATAAAGTGAATGACTATCCTCTTTGATAATTTGAGTAATATGCAAAGATGTATGATTTGTAGAAATTTTTGCTGAAGTATTTATAGAAACATGCACAAGATATGTTAGAGCATTTGGTAATTTTATATGTAAGTATGTCGGCTCTTTTTTAGAAACCTCTCCCTCTATCGCTACTATCATTTTAAATTAATTATCCTTTTCGACTTAGTATAAACTCCCCATCTTCCGCAGCCTGAAGTGTAATCTCCTCTGCCATTTCTCCCTCTTTTAAAAGATGTGTTGCTGAAACAGGAGGATCAATAATCTTAAAAGTCACCTCATTAAACTCCTTCCAAACAGAGTTATTTATAACTTTGGCAGAAAAAACAGAAGATTGAAGATCTCTCATCTGTTCCTCTAGGGTTTCTATCTGCATCTTATCATCTTTTAACTCTTTTAAAAGTAAATTATGCTCTTTTATTCTATTTTGATTCTCTTTCAACTTTGATACTAAAGATGATGGAGGTTTTACACCACTCTCTCTTAACTCTATAATTCTTGCATATATATTTGCTGTTGTCTCTTTTTCACTACTTATTTTAGCTTTGAACTTTTTTATTTTTTTTATAAGTTGCACTATATCAGTTTTAATCTCTTTAGTTTTTAGCTCAATATCTTCAACTTTATCTTTAAAACCTCTTTGAGCTCTAACATCGATTATAAATTTATTCCCCTCACCTTGAACTTCATTTAACTCAATATGGTGAGATGCAAAGACTTGTACATTTGATAAAACTTCATCTATATAAACCTCTTTAGCCTCTATCTCTCCACCACTAGCCTTTTTAACTCGAACAATATCTCCAACTATTTTTCCACCATCAAGTAACTCAACTGTAACACTCTCACCTTCAGCATACCCCTTATGAAGATTTATCTCAACTTCACCTCCATAAATTTTAGCACCTTGATGAGTTTGTCCCCCAATTTCAATAATTTTAGCTCTAACCTCAGCACCATTTCCAACATTTCCAGCCGCTCTTATCTCTGCTGTTTCTATCTTTACACCTGCACCTATGGCATCACTCATCGCATCATTGCACTCTATTTGTATCTTTATATCTTGTTCATCTTCAGTTTGAATTGAGCCTGTTGTTTTAAAATTTACCTCATCTATAACAAGCTCATCCCTAATCTCAAACTCATTCTCTTTTACCTCATTTATAAAACCATTTATCTTTGCAAAATACTGAGTTTTATCTACCTGCTCTCTAATCTCTATATTTTCATCTACCTTTATATCAGGAATCTCATCTGATAAGTCAATCGCTTTAGGTGCTAAGATCTTTCCCCTGCAATCTCTTCCAACTCTACCTTTTGTTGATTTAAAAACTTCAATCAATAAATCACCAGCTTTGACAGTATTCATAAAACCTTTTTTTGAGTGATCAACTCTCTGTTTTTCATCTACTTTTTCATTTTTAAACTTATAAACAATATGTCCATTTGAGTGCTTTTGAAGATCGTATGCTTTTGAAATTGTAAATACCACATCCTCTTCAATTTTTGCATTTACTCTAATAGAAGATACAAGCTTCTTAATCTCTGCACGAGAATTTTCATCAAAAAAGCCCAACAAAATTCCTTGCTTTACTTTTCTCTTATCAAGTGCAGAGAGTATATCTTTCTCAAGTGAGTTAAAATACTCAAAACTATCTGATTGTTTAAATGTAACAACAACTTTTGTAAATGTTTTGTTTGCTCCTAAACTCATTTTAGGAACAGATGATAAAGTAGTTTTTTTAAACACTTCTATGGTGTATTTTTGAATTATCTCAAGTTCAGGGTTTAAGATATTTTTTTCTTTAAAAAAACTATCTTTATCTATCTCCTTAAGCTCTTCATACTTAGGAGAGTTTAGTTTTTTATAAAAAGTTTTATAAGAGATGATAGTAAAATCTAACTCTTTTGCAGATATATTATGTGAAAGAGCTAATTTTTCTAAATCTTTAGAGATGTTAGTACTAGAAATTGAAGTTTTTTTAAACTCAATTGGCTCTTGTACCGCAACCTCCTCTTCACTTTCACTACCTTTTAATAACCCAAACAGACCCAAAACTCTATCCTTAATACTTTTATTGACTAAGTAAATCGGCAGAAGAGTAAAATATATTAATTAAGTAAACCCTATTCAATAAAATCATTTTTGTCCGATACTTATAAAAAGATTATATTTTTAAATTTAAGGAAAATAGAATTATGAGTAAATCTATGATAATGAACAAAGAGATAAAAATGAATTCGGGTGAATTTATAGTCTCAAAAACTGATACAAAAGGTAAACTAACCTACTGTAATAAGATATTTATTGATATGTCAGGATATACAGAAAAAGAACTACTTGGCAAACCTCACAATATAATTAGGCATCCCGATATGCCAAAAGCTGTATTTAAGTTACTATGGCAAAGAGTTCAAGAAAAAGATGAAATCTTTGCTTATGTAAAAAATCTCTCTAAAGATGGAACATACTATTGGGTGTTTGCAAATGTTACAGCATCACTTGATGATGAAAATAACATCATAGGATACTATTCAGTTAGGATAAAACCAGCTAAAAAAGCTATTGAAACCATATCTCCTTTGTATCAGCAGATGATACAGATAGAACAAAAAGAGAGTGTGGATGCATCACTAGAATTTTTAAACAGATTATTAGAAGATAAAGGAGTTAGCTATGATGAGTTTATTATTTCGCAACAAGGATAAGGAAGTTTTAAAATCATCATTAAGTGATGAGATTAAAAGAGTAGCTAGTGAAGCCTCTTTTGGAAAATTAGAATCAAGAATTACTAATATAGATTCAAATGATCCTTTAGCCGAAGCCGCTTGGAGTATAAATAGTATGCTAGATCAAATTGAAGCAACTTTAAGAAGCTCAGTTACTGCTATAAATTGTGCTAGTGAAGGTAAAGCTCATAGAAAAATTTTTGATGATGGGCTTAATGGTCTATTTAAACACAATAGCAAACTTATAGGCAGAGGAGTTAATGCTATAATCCAAAGCAACAAAAATAAATTACAAGCACAGCTTGCTATGGAATTTGAAAAAACAAGTGGTGGTTTAAAAACTGGAGTCTCTATCTTACAAGATAACATAAATAACTCTCTTTCAAATGTTAGTGAAATTAGTAACTTAGCAGATGAGACTGCCAAATCTTCAAATGAAAGTTTAGAAACTACAGGAGAGTTATCTTCTGATATCAAACATCTAATAGAACTAATCTCTAATATAACAGATGCCATAAACTCTTTAAATGAGAGATCAAATGAGATAAGCTCAGTTGTTGAACTCATAAAAGATATAGCAGATCAAACAAATCTTCTGGCTCTAAATGCTGCTATAGAAGCAGCTCGTGCAGGTGAGCACGGTAGAGGTTTTGCAGTAGTTGCAGATGAAGTTAGAAAACTAGCTGAGAGAACTCAAAAAGCAACTTCAGAAATATCTATAACTATCCAAACACTTCAACAAGAGGCAAATCAGATGCACTCAAACTCTGAAGAGATAAGTGAAATAACCATAGAATCTGAAAATAAAATCACTCTCTTTCAAGACTCTTTAACTAAGCTAAATTCAGATGCAAACAATACAGCACAATTATCAAAAAAAGTAGAATATCAAAGTCTTGTTATTTTTGATAAAATTCAACATATACTTTTTAAAGCAGATGCTTATGAGAGAGTTTTAAACAATGACAGAGATAGCTCATCTATGATAACTTCTATAGATTGTAGAGTTGGTAAGTGGTATCCTGTTGAGGGTAAAAAGATATTTGGTGAAACAAAAAGCTTCTCAAAAATGTTTGATCCGCATGAAAGACTTCACGACTATGCAGAAATAAATGTTAAAAAAGTGGCTAAAGAGGGTCTTAGTCAAGATATGGCATCCTTGTTGATAGAAAATTTTAAAGCAATGGAAGTAGCAAGTAGAGAGTTTTTTGATATACTCGACAATATAGCTAAAGAGAAAGTAGAATTAGAGGTAAAAAAGAAAAGTTGAGTTTGAGTTGTACTCTCAAACTCAATGTTGCAAACTTTTTATTCCCAATCAAGTAGACGCTGTTCTCCTTCAAGTCCACGCACATGTGTTACATCTTGACTCATCTCAATAACTCCACGATAAGTTCTATCTTCATCTCGCACTGCAAAGTATTGGATATGAATGAACTTCCCTTTAAATTGAATCCAAAATTCAGCAAGGTCTTGAGTACCGGCTTTAAACTCTTCAAGGATTCTAAGGACTTGATCAACACTTTTTGGTGGATGACAAAACTTCACTTCACGACCAATGATGCCCGCACTTCTAGGGAAGACTCTATCTTCACCCCTATTGTAAAAAACAACTTGATCATTTTCATTTACATAAGTTATATCCACAGGCAAAATTCTAAATATTGAGTTGACTTGAGCAGGTGTTAAGTAGCCCTCATCATAATGTGTTTTATCATCTATTTCAAATGGAAGTTTTCTACGTACTGTATCTTCTCCTGGGTGAATGTACTCTTCTTTAGGGTAAAGTGTTGGAGGTGTTTCAAACATCCAGCCTATCTCTTTATCACCATCACGAAACTCTTTCCACTCCTCTTGGCTAAGTAGTCGCATGGCATTTGGTAATAATCGCCCCTCTTCCACTTGCATGATATGTTCTAAGGAGTGAAAAACTTGCCTAGAGTTCATAACAATAGCCTCAATATCTTCTGCTTCTATGGCTTTTCTTGTGGCTTTTATCTCATCTCTTATCTGATCATGAAATGCCCACATATTCTGCGAAGGACTTGTCCAGCCATGCTTTTCCAAATAAGGAAAAAGTTGGTTCTCTTTTCGTGCAAAATGAAGCTCTACTTTTCCAAGTTTTCCAAACAGTTCTTTAAAAAATTCAAGCTGCTCCTGAATATTCACAGATTGCAACTCCTGTATTAGACTACGGATAAGAAGATTCTCCTCCAAATATGTACGTACTGGATGTCCATCAGGGAACTCTCCTTCAAATGGAGAAGTTTGATTGTCTAAAAATTCACTCATAAATCTACTTTCTAATTTAATTCCAGAAGTATAGTTGAAAGACAAAGCAAATCTATTGAGCTACATCAAGAATAATTATCTTCTATAAATACCATGGGGTTTTAGAGCTCCCTAAATACTATCATATGTAACTTTATTGATATTATTGTATCATCCTTATTATGTTCAAATCAATCTTTACAAACTCTTTTGGAATTTTAATATCACGAATATTAGGCTTTATAAGAGATATGCTTCAAGCTTCAATTTTGGGTGCAAATATCTATACAGATATATTTATAGTAGCTTTCAAACTCCCAAATCTATTTCGCCGTATATTTGCAGAAGGTGCTTTTGCTCAAAGTTTTTTGCCATCATTTGTAAAAAGTAGGCAAAAGAGTGTTTTTTCTATGTCGATATTTTTGAAGTTTCTTGGGTTTTTGATAGTTTTTTCAATTTTTGTTTCACTCTTTTCAAACTTTTTTACAAGAATTATCGCTTCAGGTTTTGATGAAAACACTATAAATGAAGCAGCCCCTTTAGTTGCTATCAACTTTTACTATCTTATCTTGATATTTATAGTGACTTTTATAGCCACACTTTTACAGTACAAAAATCACTTTGCAACAACCGCTTTTTCCACCGCTTTGTTAAATATATCTCTTATTGGTGCTTTGTTATATTCGCAAAATGAGAGTGCAAAAACTATTGTTTATCATATGAGTTATGCTGTTATTGTTGGTGGTTTTTTACAGCTTTTTGTGCATCTTATAGCAGCTAAAAGATTTCATCTGTTTAAGATTTTTATTGGTGGTTTTAGAGGATTAAAGAGAAAAAAAGAGAAAATCACCAAAGATGCAAAAAACTTTAAAAGCAACTTTTCAGCCTCTGTTCTTGGTAGCTCTACCGCTCAAATATCTGCTTTTTTAGATGGTTGGCTTGCATCTTTTTTAGTCTCTGGGTCTATCTCTTATCTATATTATGCAAATCGGATTTTTCAATTTCCTTTGGCTATTTTTGCTATCGCAACTTCTGTTGCAATTTTTCCTAAAGTTGCAAGGCATCTAAAAAATAGTGACACAAAAAAAGCCGAAGTGATGTTAGAGAAAAGTTTCTGGTTTTTAGCATATCTACTAATCACTGCAACGATAATAGGCATAATCTTCTCAAAAGAAATAGTTTGGCTACTTTATGAAAGAGGAGCTTTTAGTAGTGTTGATAGTGCAAATACAAGTTTGATTTTATCAATGTATCTTGTGGGTCTTATACCTTTTGGCTTAGCTCGCATCTTCTCACTATGGCTATTTGCAAAACATCAACAAAAAGAGGCTGCTAAAATTTCAGCCATCTCACTTGGGATAAATATCGTTTTATCACTTAGCTTGATTTACCCTTTAGGAGCAGCTGGTCTGGCACTTGCTAGTTCACTTAGTGGATTTATCCTTTTTTATCTAACAGTTAAAAAATTTGGAATAGATAAGTTTTTAAATATTGTAAAAGACAAAAAACTCTTTATTCTACTCTTTATCATTGTTTTAGTTATTGGATTATCACTGTTTGTAAAATTTTTGATACAATAGAAAAAAGGAGCAACATTTTGAAACTATACAACACAAGCTCAAAACAAAAAGAGGAGTTTATACCAATAGAAAAAAACTCTGTTAGCATCTATGTTTGTGGTCCAACTGTTTATGATAATGCACATTTAGGACATGCTAGAAGCTCTTTAGCATTTGATCTTTTAAGAAGAGTTTTTAGGGCAAATGGATATAGCGTTGTTTTTGTTAAAAATTTTACAGATATTGATGATAAAATCATCGAAAAAATGAGAGAAAGCGGTAAAACACTAGAAGAGATTATCCAAACTTATATAACAAACTATAAAAGAGACATGAGAGCTCTTCATATAGAGGATGCAGACATTGAGCCAAAAGCGACTGAGAGTATAAAAGATATTATTGATTTTATCACACATTTAAAACACAGAGGTTTTGCTTATGTTATAGATAATGGAGTCTATTTTGATACTTCAAAAGATAGTGAGTATTTTAGTTTGAGTGGTAGAGTTGTAGATGAAGAGCAAAACCAAAGTAGAATTGAAAAAAACTCTCAAAAAAAAGATCCAAAAGATTTTGCTATGTGGAAATTTTCTAAAGAGAATGAACCTTCTTATCCTAGTCCTTGGGGAGATGGAAGACCTGGTTGGCATATAGAGTGTTCTGCAATGATTAAAAAATATCTAGCAAGTGATGGTGAATATCAAATAGACATACACGGTGGTGGAGCTGATTTAATCTTTCCTCACCATGAAAATGAAGCAGCACAAAGTCGTTGTGAGTCAAATCAAAAGTTAGCAAGATATTGGATGCACAATGGTTTTGTTCAGATAGATGGACAAAAAATGAGTAAATCTCTTGGAAACTCTTTTTTTCTTCAAGATGCACTCAAAGTTTATGATGGAGAGATTCTTCGTTTTTATCTCCTTAGTATACATTACAGGGCAAACTTTAATTTTAATGAAGAGGATCTTTTAAGTAGTAAAAAACGATTAGATAAATTATATAGATTAAAAAAGAGAATTTTAATAGACAAAGGCTCAAGTGTAAATAAGGCATTTAAAAATAACACTCTTAATGCTTTAAATGATGATTTAAATATCTCTCAAGCTTTAGCTGTAGTTGATGAGATGATAAGTGAGGGAAATGAAAAGCTTGATGTAGAGCCAAAAAATAAAGGTTTGAAAAAAGAACTTAGAGCGAATATAGAATTTTTAGAGAAGTTACTTGGTATTGGAGGGCTTGATGCTTTTGCTTACTTTCAAATTGGAGTTACTGAAAAAAATAAAACTAAGATTGAAGAATTAATCAAAAAAAGAGATGAAGCTAAAAGTATAAAAGATTACGAGAGAAGTGATGCTCTGAGAGACGAACTCCAAGCTATTGGAGTACAAATTTTAGATACTCCTCATGGAACTCTTTGGGAAAAATTGTGACTTTTTAAAATTTTTTTATAAATTTTATTATCTAAATGGTTTACAAAAGTAAAATTTTATTGTATACTCTACTTATAAGCTAAATTTAAATTTACCTTATAATCCTAATTTAAATTATGTAGTGGAGATATGATGCAGAGCAAAAATGTACTTTTATTGGGAATACTATTTACATTTTTACTTATTACTTTCAGTATTACAAGATACATAGACAAATTTAACCCAAATATAAAAACTATAACCTCTCCCAAAAAAGAGATAATCGATCCAACACATGAATTAAATAAAACATCTAAAGAGATAGACTCTAATGATTATTTACAAAGTATAAAACTTATTGAAAAAGAAGAAAGAGATATAGAGAAGATTTATAACAAAGCTATCAAAGAGGAAAAATTAAAAAATAGAAAAATAGAAAAATCAGAAAAAAAAACTGAAAAGATAGAAAAAAAACCTATAAAAAAAACCTATAAAAAATTCACGATAGAAGAAATTTTAGACTCCATAACGATAAAAGAGAGCAAATATCTCATAAAAAGTGAAAAAACAAAACTAAAAAAATTAGCCCATTTATCAAAGAAAAACAAAGATACATTTTTAAAAATTGAAAGTGAAAAAAGAAGTAAAAAAACATACTTAATTAAAAAGTATTTTCAATCTTTAGGCATCTCATCAAAAAATATAAAAGTCATACAAAAAAGAGAATCATCTCTAATAGAAATTTCAGTAATAAAAAAGGATTCATAGACATGTTAACCATTATTTCACAAATTATACTTTATATGCTTGCAGCTTCAATACTCGGGTTTATTATTGGTTGGATTTTTTCCGCTTTTGTAAAAAATGAAAACCACCAATTAGAGATACTAGCTTTTAAAGAGAAACTTGATACCAAACAAGAGCAGATAAATGAGCACCAAAGTGAAAACGAAGCTAAAGATAGAGAATTAATGATTTTAAAAGAGGAGTACTCTAGTGTACAAAAAGAGTTGCTAACACAAAGCTTAGACTATGAGACTGATGAGACTAGTAGAGAAAAAATTTCATACTTAAGTTCTGAAAATCAGATATTATTAGAGCAGATAAAAGAACAAAAAATTTGTGAAGATGAAAATGAGCTATTAAAACTTGAACTTCAAGAGCTAGAAGACGAAAAACAAAAACTCATAATCAAAATAGAAGAGTTAAGTGAATTTAAAACAAGCTACAAAAACAATATACTTAAAATTGCAGAGCTTGAAAGTAGACAAAGAAAGATTAAAACCATGCCAAAAACAACTAAAAACAGCTTAAGCCAGATATGTGAAAAGAGACTAATTATTGACAATAAAGACCTCAATAAAATCGGACTTAAAGCACAAGAGATTTCCGAGGTTATTAAAGATATTTTTTTAGAGTCTAAAAAGAGAGTGGATATTTAAGATTTGGATGTGTATAATATATACTATGCAGTATAAAAACTTAAAAAAATACATTTACAAACTAGACCCTGAGAATGCACATACTATAACAGAGAGCCTTTTAAAAACCATAGGCTCATATGCTCCATTTTTGTTAAAGCTTATCTCTAAAAGATATAAATTTGAAGATCAAAGACTCTCTCAAAAGATATTTGATGTAACTTTTCCAAATCCTGTTGGTTTAGCTGCTGGGTTTGATAAAAATGCAACTATGATTAAAGGGCTTGAAGCTATTGGGTTTGGTTTTATTGAGTTTGGAACATTAACTCCTAAAGCTCAAATTGGAAATGAAAAACCAAGACTTTTTCGTTTTCCAAAACAAAATTCACTTCAAAATGCGATGGGTTTTAACAACAAAGGTTTAGAATTTGCAAAAAACAATATCCAAAAACTCTACCCTTTTTCCACTCCTCTTGGAGCAAATATCGGAAAAAACAAAGATACAACTAGCGAAGATGCCATTGGTGATTATAAAATTTTGATAGAGGGATTTAAAGATATTTGTGACTATATCGTCATAAATATCTCTTCACCAAATACACCAGGTCTTAGAGATTTACAAAATGAGACATTTATCAAGGATATATTTGAGATGGCTTTGAAGATAACTAACAAGCCAGTTGTTTTGAAAATTGCTCCTGATTTAGAGGTAAAAGATGCTATCTCAATGTGTGCCATTGCAATTAAGCACGGTGCAAAAGGAATTATCGCCACAAACACTACGATAGATTATAGCCTGTTAGAGAATTCAAAAGATTTTGGAGGAGTTAGTGGAGAGGTTTTAAAAGATAAAAGTTTCAAACTATTTGAAGCTTTGGCAAAAGAGTTTTACGGTAAGACTACACTCATCTCCGTTGGCGGTATATCTTGTGCTAATGAAGCATATAAAAGATTAAGAGCTGGAGCTAGTTTAGTTCAAGTTTATAGTGCTTTAGTTTTTGAAGGACCAGCACTTTGCAAAGAGATAAATAAGGGTATACTAAAGCTTATGCTAGAAGATGGATTTACAAATTTAAACGAGGTAATTGGGGCGGATAGAAGATGAAAAAAATATTATTTACATTAATTTTAACAGCAGGAGTGCTTATGAGCAACGGTTTATTACCAAAACATTATACGAAAACATTAGAAAACGGACTTCAAATTGTTGTGATACCTATGCAAAATGGGTCAAATGTCATAACAACTGATATATTTTACAAAGTAGGAAGCGGTGATGAGATAATGGGCAAAAGTGGCATAGCTCACATGCTTGAACATCTAAATTTTAAATCAACAAAAAATTTAAAAGCTGGTGAATTTGACACAATTGTCAAAGGATTTGGAGGAGTTAACAATGCATCTACTGGATTTGACTATACTCAATATTTTATAAAATCTTCATCTGATAATCTCTCTAAATCTCTAAATCTTTTTGCAGAGCTTATGCAAAATCTAAATCTAAAAGATGAAGAGTTTCAACCTGAGAGAGATGTTGTTTTAGAGGAGAGAAGATGGAGAACGGACAATAACCCAACAGGTTATCTATACTTTAGACTTTTTAATAATCTCTATCTCTATCACTCATACCACTGGACACCAATAGGCTTTGTAAATGATATAAAAAACTGGACACTAGAAGACATAAAATCTTTTCATAAAGCTTACTATCAACCACAAAATGCGATTATTGTAGTGGCTGGAGATATAAAGCCAGAAGAAGTTTTTACATCTGCAAAAAAAGAATTTAGCCATATTAAAAACTCTAAAATGCCACTGAAAAACCACATGGTTGAGCCTGTACAAGATGGTGCAAAACGAATAGAAGTAGCATTTGAGAGTGAAGTAGAGATGCTAGCAATTGCTTATCATATACCAAATTTTCAACATAAAGACCAAGTAGCACTTTCAGCTTTAAGTGAGATTTTAAGTAGTGGAAAAAGCAGCAGACTAAATGCTCTTTTAATTGATGAAAAAAAATTAGTAAACTCTATCTATGCTTACAACATGGAGAACAAAGCCCCTGGTATTTATCTATTTATGGCAGTTTGTAATCCTGGAGTTAAAGCAGAGCAAGTTGAAAAGATATTATTAGAGCAAATTGAATTAATTAAAAAAGAGGAAGTTAGCAAACAAGAGTTAGATAAAGTCAAAATAAATACAAAATCAGACTTTGTATTTAGCATGGAAAATTCAAGCACACTTGTTAGCATCTTTGGAAGTTATCTTGCAAGAGGAGATATTAAACCTCTTTTAGAGTATGAAAAAAATATGAATTCTGTTACACCAAAAGAGATTAAAGAGGTGGCAAACAAATATTTTACGCGGAAAAATTCAACAACACTAATACTCAAAAAGGAGACAAAGTGAATGCACCATTAGGAGCTATGACAGCACTTATAACACCATTTATAGATGGAAAACTTGATACAAATACTTATGAAAAACTGATAAAAAGACAAATTGCAAACGGTATAGATGCAGTAGTGCCCGTAGGAACAACTGGAGAGAGTACAACACTAAGCCATAGTGAACATAAAGAGTGCATAGAGATTGCTGTTGAGACTTGCAAGAACACTAACACAAAAGTTTTAGCAGGAGCTGGAAGCAATGCAACAAGTGAAGCAGTTGATTTAGCAAAATTTGCTCAGCTACACGGTGCTGATGGCATCTTATCTGTTACACCATATTATAATAAACCTTCTCAAGAAGGATTGTATCAACACTACAAAGCTATCTCTACATCAGTTGAACTTCCTGTTCTTTTATATAATGTGCCAGGAAGAACAAGTGTAGATATGTTGGCTGAAACCACCATACGACTTTTTAATGATTTTGAAAATATTTATGGTGTTAAAGAGGCGACTGGATCTATTCAAAGATGTGTAGAGCTTCTCTCAAAAGAGCCAAGATTAGCAGTTATAAGTGGAGATGATATGATAAATTATCCTCTTATCTCAAATGGAGGAACTGGGGTAATCTCAGTCACTTCAAATCTACTTCCAAGTAGTATCTCATCTCTTACTCATGTCGGCATGAGTGGTGATTTTGCTGCTTCAAAAGCGATTAATGATAATCTTTATGATATAAATACCATACTTTTTTGTGAGAGCAACCCTATACCTATAAAAGCTGCTATGTTTATAGCTGGACTTATACCAACACTAGAGTATAGACTACCACTAACTCCTCCAAGCTCACAAAATTTAAAAGAGATTGAGAGAGTTTTAAAACAGTATAAAATAGAAGGATTTTAATGAGAGGAAATACATTAGTTGTAAGCGGAGCTACTAAAGGAATTGGAAAAGCTATCGCTTATAAATTTGCACAAAACGGTATAAATGTAGCTTTTACTTACAATTCAAATAAAGAAGAGGCTGAAAAAATTGCCAAAGATTTAGAAGATAAGTACAAAATCAAAGCAAGATGTTATGCACTAAATATACTAGAGCCTGAAACTTACAAAGATATGTACAAAGAGCTTGATAAAGATTTTGATAGAGTTGATTATTTTATCTCAAATGCTATGATTTATGGACGAGCTGTTGTTGGTGGTTATGGAAAATTTATGAGATTAAAACCAAGAGGTATGAACAATATCTACACAGCAACTGTAAATGCCTTTGTCATAGGAGCTCAAGAGGCTGCTAAAAGAATGGAAAAAGTTGGAGGTGGTTCAATCATCTCCATGAGTTCAACTGGAAATTTAACTTATATTGAAAATTATGCAGGACATGGAACAAATAAAGCAGCAGTTGAAGCGATGGTTAAGTATGCAGCAACAGAACTTGGTGAAATGAACATAAGAGTAAATGCAGTTAGTGGTGGTCCAATTGATACAGATGCATTAAAAGCTTTTACAAATTATGAAGAGGTAAAAGCAAAAACCATTGCTTTATCTCCACTTAGTAAAATGGGACAACCTGAAGATATAGCTGGGGCTTGTCTATTTTTATGCTCACCTGATGCTTCATGGATTACAGCACAAACGCTTGTAGTTGATGGAGGAACATCATTTCAATCAGCATGTTAAATCTACCAAATGCTTTAGCCCTTCTTAGAATTGCTTTAGCTCCTTTGATGTTTTGGTTATTGGTAGATAGAGATAACCCTATATTTGTAAATATAGATGTAACTTGGATTGATTATATGGCCGCTTTTATATTTGTCATCGCAAGTGTGACTGATTTTTTTGATGGATTTATCGCAAGAAGTTGGAATCAGATAACAAAACTTGGAGCTATTTTAGATCCACTTGCAGATAAGATGCTAATGCTTGCTGCATTTTTAGGGTTAGTATTTTTAGATAGAGCAAGTCCATGGGCTGTTTTGATTATATTGACTCGTGAGTTTTTCATAACAGGACTTAGAGTACAAGCTGCAAGTGAGGGAAAAAGTGTTAGCTCAACTCTTGCTGGCAAGACTAAAACAGTTGTGCAAATGATAGCAGTTGGATTTTTACTAATGAACTGGCCATATGCAACTTTGCTTTTATGGATTGCGGTTTTAATCACAATCTATTCAGGGCTTGAATACTTAAAAGGATATTTAAAATAATGGGAATTTTAATCTCGATACTTGTGCTTTCTGCACTTGTTGTTTTTCACGAATGGGGACACTATCTAGCCGCTCGCTATTTTGGTGTAAAGGTTGAAGAGTTTGGACTTGGCATCCCTTTGATTGTTACAAAACCTATCGCTCAAAAAAAGATAGGTGATACAAACTATACTCTCTACCCTATGCTACTTGGTGGTTTTGTTAGAATGAAAGGTCAAGATGATTTTGATCTTAGTAAAAAAAGTAATGAAGATGATAGTTATATGTCAAAAAAACCTTGGCAAAAGATTATTATATCTATAGCTGGTCCTTTAGCAAATATACTTTTGGCATTTTTATTATATATCGCTATCGCTTATATTGGAGCTGAGAAGATGTCTCCTCAAATTGGTGGAGTTGGTGAAAACTCTCCTGCCGCAAAAGCTGGAGTTTTACCAAAAGATAGACTCCTTTCAATAAATGGAGAGAAGATTACAACTTGGGATGACTTGAGTGATATTATCAAAAATTCGCAAGGAACTCTAAATGTACAATTACAAAGAGAAAATAAAATTTTAAACTTAAATATCACTCCGCATATAAGTGAAGCTCAAACGATTTTTGGAGAGAAGATACAAAAAAGACTCATAGGCATAGCTCCAAGTGGGGAGTTTATAACTTTAGAGTTTAACTCTATTGGTGAGGTTTTAAGCCATGCATGGAGTGAAACCATCTGGGCTACAACCATAATCGCACAGAGTCTTCAAAAACTGATTCAAGGTGTAATTCCTATGGATCAAATGGGCGGAGTTATCTCGATAGTAGATGTAACTTCACAAGCAAGTGCCATAGGTATAGCAACACTTTTTGCTCTAGCAGCTTTGATTTCTGTAAATCTTGGCATTTTAAACCTGCTACCAATTCCTGCACTTGATGGTGGACACATAATGTTCAATCTATATGAGATGATAACTAAAAAAGCACCAAGTGAGAGAGTGTTTTACAGTATGACTGTATTTGGCTGGGTACTTCTTCTCGCACTGATGGCATTTACAACATATAACGATATAGCAAGACTTATAGGAGATTAAGATGAGTAAATATGAGAACAATTTTGACAAGGTTTTAATAGATATAGAGGCTGTTAGATTAGAGACAAATGAGCATCAAATCATAAGAATTATCGCTTCAAGTAAAGGAGCGAGTGCTTGTGAGATTGAGGAGTTTTATAAAGTTGGACAAAGAGCTTATGGTGAGAACAAGGTTCAAGATTTAAAAGCAAAATCTATTGAACTTGAAAAGTATCCAATAGAGTGGCACTTTATAGGAAGGCTTCAAAGTAATAAAATAAATGCTCTACTAGATTTAAAACCTACCCTAATTCACTCAATAGAGAGCTTTGAAATGGCTAAAGAGATAGATAAAAGAGCCCAAGTGAAAGGCTTAAAACCTAGCATCTTACTGCAGATAAATAGTGCAAATGAAGATAGCAAAGCTGGAATAAGTGCTGATTTAGCGATAGAGGAGTATTTAAAAATCAAAGAACTTAAAAATATTTCCATAAAAGGTGTTATGAGCATAGGAGCTCACAGTGAAAATCAAAAAGAGATAGAAAAGAGTTTTAAAACTACTTATAACATTTTTGATAAATTACAAAAAGATGGAGCAAAATACTGCTCAATGGGAATGAGTGGTGATTATAAGCTAGCTGTTGCTTGCGGGTCAAATATGTTAAGACTTGGGTCAATTTTATTTAAATAATTAAACTCTTATGTGATTAAGGTTAAAATTATAAGAATTAGTTAAATATATATTTATGACTAAAATTTATAATGAAGGACTTAGCATGAAGAATGTGTTATTATTGCTGCTAGGAGCTATACTAATAGCAATATTATCGTACTTCTGCTTTATAGACAAAGCTGATACGATAAAAGATGATTTAGTTTCAAAAGCTAAAATCACATATGATGAAAAACAGATGAGTTTTGTAAATGCAAACCTAAAAGGCGAAGGTTTTGAACTTACAAACACTCTTACACTAACGGGAAATGCTCCAAGCGAAGAGTTAAAACAAGAAGCTAGCAAAATTGCTCTTGGTATTGAAGGTATACAAGAAGTTGATAACCAACTTAAAGTTGTGAAAGTTGCAGCAATTCCTGTTGTTGTACCCACAGTAATTGAAGCTGTTGTAGCACCTCCAAAGAAAGAGCCAAAACTAGAGGTCACTATACCTTCTCCATATACATTAACAGCTACAAAAGATAATCAAAACAAAGTAATATTAGATGGATATACTCCTAATGAAAAGAGCCACAACGAGGTAATTAATCTAGCTAATACTCTTTTTGGTAGCACAAATGTTACAGATAACCTTAAAGAGATTAAGGGAGCTCCAGATAAATTTACTCTAAATACAAAACTAGGGCTTAATAAGCTTAATGATGTAGATTATGGTGAATTAAAAATTTCTGATACAAATTTTAATTTTAGAGGTTATGTTTCAAAAGCTGATAAAAAAGAGACTATATTAGCAACTCTAAAAAGCAAACTTTCAAGCAATTACAGTGGAAAATTTGATATAAAAACTCCAAAAATTATTGCTAAACCAGTGCCCGAACCAAAAGTTGTTGCTAAACCAACACCTACCCCTAAAGTTGCAGCCATATCTTGTCAAAATGAATTTAAAAACCTCTTAAGCAAAGATAAAATTCACTTTGAAACTGCCAACGCGGAGATAAAACAGATAAGCTATAAACTTTTAGACAGCTTATATAATATTTCAAAAAAATGTCCAAAAGCTATAATCTCCATTGAAGGACATACAGATTCAATTGGAACTAAAGTAAATAATCAAGCTCTAAGTGAAAAAAGAGCAAAAGCTGTAAAAGATTATTTTATCAAAAAAGGAATGGATGCAAAAAAATTAATAGCAATAGGTCATGGTGAGACAAAACCAATTGGTGATAATTTTGTAAAAGATGGTCGTGCAAAAAACAGAAGAATAGAATTTATAATAAAAGGAGTGAAATAATGAGTTATATACTAGCACAAATACTAATATGCCTATTGATAGCAGGCATTATAGGAGCTATAATAGGCTGGATTATGAGAGGTGGATGCAACTGCGAAGAGGAGCTTTTAACAAAAGATTTAGAACTTAGCGAAAAACTAGCTTTAACAAATGCACAATGGGAAGAGAAACTTCAAGCACAAACAAAAGAATTTGATATAGAAAAACAGACACTAAGTGCCTCTTTATTATCTTCTAAATCAGATGCACAAAGAGCCATAAGTGACTTAGAGAGCAAATGGGAGGGTAAAGTTCAAGGCATAAAAGGTGATTATGATGCAAAAATTAATGGACTTGATTCACAAAAGCAATCTCTACAAGAAAATTTAGATAAAGAGAAAACTTATGCTGAAAATGTAGAAAAAAAACTAATTGCTGCTGCTGAAAACATGGATGAATGTTATGATATTCAAGAAGTTGAAGGCATTGGACCATCGTATGGAAAACAGTTAAGATCTATGGGAATTGAGACAACTTGTAACATGGTTGAAGCATTTTATAAAAAAGATGAAAATGTTGAAAAAGCAGCAAATGCTATGAAGATAGACCCTGAAACTATAAGAGCATGGACTAGCATGGCTGACCTTATGAAAACACCTGGAGTTGGTGGTCAATATGCAGAACTAATGCAAATAGTTGGCATAAGCTCAAGAGAAGATTTAGCAAATGCTGATGCTTCAATGCTATATGATGAGATGGTAAGTTTTAATAAAAAATCACCTATCGTCCCAACTGTTCCAACACTGCAAACCCTAAAAGGTTGGATTAATTTAGTATAACCTCTTTTGCATCTGCTATATATTAAAAATAGTAGATGCAAACAAAGTCTATATTAAGAGTTATTTAGATACAATCCCCAACAAATTTATTATAAAACTCAAGGAAATATTATGGCAAGAAGATGCTCAATTAGTGGCAAAGGTCCAATGGCAGGAAACAATGTAAGTCATGCTCAAAACAAAACAAAAAGAAGATTTTTACCAAATCTTAGAACTGTAAGAGTGACTTTAGAAGATGGTACAAGAAAAAAAATCAAGGTTTGTGCAAAAGAGCTTAGAACAATGAGAAAAAAAGCTTAAACTCACACCAAAAAAACCTAGAGGATTTTGATGAAAACTCTTGATAAAATCAAAAAAATCCTCCACTGGAAAAAATCTACAAAACCTCATATAAATCTAAATACTGAACTATACCTACAATTAGCACCTTTTCGTCTTCCAATTATACTCATAGTATTAATTATGATGCTTGGAACACTTGGGTATATTATTATTGAAGATTTTGAGTTAATAGATGCGATATATCAAACAGGTATAACTTTTACAACTGTTGGTTTTGGAGAGGTTCAACCTTTTTCAGATGCAGGTAGACTTTTTTCAATAGTGCTAATAATACTTGGATTTGGAATATTTTCATTTTCTGTTGGTATTTTGGTTGAAGTTTTAAACAAGGGTGAACTCATAAGTATATTAAGGGAGAGAAAAATGCTATATAATATTGCAAGATTAAAAAACCATTATGTGATTTGTAACCACAACGACTACACTATACAACTTACAAAACAGTTTCGTGAAAATCACATTCCATTTGTTGTAATAGATCCAAGTCCAAATCTAGCAAATGAGGCTAAAAAACACTCTTATCCATATTTTGTTCAAGAGGAAACTCATACAGAGTTAGCCCTCATAAAATCTCACCTCTCAAGTGCAAAAGGTGTTATAACATTATCAAACAATATAACCGACAATATAGCAGTTATCTCAACAGTAAGACTTTATGAAAAAAGCATATCAAGAAGAAGACCCTACTCTATTATGACAAATGCAGGAAACCTAAGTGATATAGAAAAACTTAAAAAACTAGGAGCTGATAGTGTAGTTTCTCCTACAAAATTAATGGCTCAAAGACTCAGTGCTATTAGTCAAAGACCTGAGATGGAAAATATTTTGGAGGAGTTTTTATACAAAAAAGATACACCTTTGGATATAGAAGAAGTAATTGTTCCAAGTCACTCATGGATGATTTTTAAAAGATTAAAAGAGATAAATCTTCCCGATTTTGTAAAGGTAAATGTTGTTGGAATTAGAGATGAAAAAGATAGATTTATACCAATGCCAGATGCAGAACAGCTAATACTTCAAGGAAGCAAACTACTGCTTATAGGAAGCGGAAAAAGTATATCACAAGCTAGAAAAATAGCTAGAAAAAAAGATAAACCAAGAGAGATGCAATATGTTTAAAATAACTCCATTAAAAGGTTCACTTTCAAATGTAGATGGTTTTTATTGTGATGGTGTAAATGTTGGGATGAAAACAAATACTGCAAACTCTGGAGTTTCAGATGTTGATGGAGATGTCGCTTTTATACGAAGTGATACACTTTGTGATATAAGTGCCGTTTTCACAACAAATACCTTTGCAGCTGCTCCAATAAAACATTTTCAGAAATACCCTAAAAATTTTCAAAGTGATTTTATACTCATAAACTCTAAAAATGCAAATGCAATGACTGGCAAAAAAGGTATTGAAGATATTGAAGATATTTTAGAAAACCTAGAAAGTAAAATAAAAATCCAAAATCCCATCATGAGTTCAACTGGTGTGATTGGTTATAGGCTTAAAAAAGATCTTATTAAAAGTGCTTTTGATAAGTTTGATTTTCAAGCTAAAAACTCTTATAAAACAGCAAGAGCCATTATGACGACAGATAGTTTTGAAAAAGAGTTATGTTTTAAAGTAGAGCTAGAAGATGGCTCATACTTTCACTTAGCAGCTATCTGTAAAGGTGCAGGCATGATAAATCCTGCCATGGCAACAATGTTATGTTTTGTTATAACAGATGCAAATGTTCCAAAACCTGATTTAGATAAACTTTTACAAGATGCTACTAACCAATCTTTTAACACCATAAGTGTAGATGGAGACACTTCAACAAACGATACCCTCTTGATAATGGCAAACAAAAAAAGCGGAGTTTACAACAAAGAGGCATTTAAAACTGCCCTCTTTGCCCTAACAAAAGAGCTCTCTTTTCAAATACTAAAAGATGGAGAAGGCTCAAATAAAGTAGTAGCATTTGAAGTAAGTGGTGCTAAAAATAAGAGTGAAGCAAAAATTGCAAGTAAAGCACTTAGTAACTCACTACTTGTTAAAACTGCTCTTTTTGGAGAAGATCCAAACTGGGGTCGTATAGCTTCAACTATCGGAGCTAGTGGCATAGAGTGTGATGAGGAGAGCCTAATTATAAAATATGACGAACTTTTAATCTACTCAAAAGATAAGCCATCTCTTGATGAAGAGACAGAACAAAAAGCATTTAAGATAATGAAAAAAAATGAATTTAAAATATCGTGTGAACTTGGAGTAGGAGTTGGAAAATTTACAAGCTATGGATGCGATTTAAGCTATGAATATGTAAAGATTAATGCAGACTATAGAACATAAATGTTAAACTTAAAACATAATACAATAAATTTAAAAAGGATTAACTATGTTGCACGAATACAGAGAAGAGATTACAGCCTTAAAGATACAGAACAACCACTTCGCAAGAATTTTTGATAAACATAATCAACTAGACGATAAAATAACCGCGATTGAAGAGGATAGAGAACATTTAGAGCATAAAGAGCTTGAAAAACTTAAGAAAGAGAAATTAAAACTAAAAGATGAGGCTTATGCCATGATTTTAAAGTATAAGAAAAGTTAAAATAAACTAAAAATATTTTTAAAAGATAAAAGAAGTAAGAAAAAACGAAATCCGGCAGCGACCTACATTCCCACAACAGTAAGCTGCAGTATTATCGGCGATGAGGGTCTTAGCTTCTTGGTTCGAAATGGAACAAGGCGTTTCCCCCTCTCTAAAG
>JAMOMC010000200.1 GCA_027068765.1 Campylobacterales bacterium | reverse complement strand
TAAGAGTTTGGCTATCAATATTTTAAATTTTAATAAAATTGATAACAAAACTCAAGCTAGAAAACTCTTTGCTTGGGGTGTTATTGACTTGTTTTCTTTAAAGAGAATTTAGTTTTGCATTAGCGTGTACTATGTCCCTTTTGTCCACCTCTTTTTCTTTTTATATTTGATCTTTTACTACTTAATTGTTTTTTAAATTTATTATCAGTTGAAGGTGGTTTAGAACTATTGTTACTATCTTTGGAGATGATATCGTTTAGCCTTTTTATCTCATTACCTTGTTTTTGAATTATCTCACTTACTTTTTGTAAATCTTTCTTTAGTTTTTCAATCTCCAAAATAATTGTAGCTGCAATATCTGGATGATTTTTGCAAAAATCTACTGCTTCTTCTAAAGTCATTTTTAGATAACCCTTCTTAACTTATATAGAAATATTATAGCTAAAAAGTAATTATAAACCCCTTGTTTTAGGGCTTTGTTGAATGTTTATATATATAAACATTTTATGGATTTGATTGGTGTGCTGAATGGTTACAATTTTTTAGTGTCAGCACCACTAAATTTAGCACCGAGTGAGATAATGCGAAGAATCAAAGGACGAAGTGCAAATAAGTTGTTTGAGGCATTTCCAGAATTAAAGAAAAGGTATTGGGGGAGGATATTTTTGGGCAAGAGGGTATTTTTGTGTTACAGCAGGAACGGTAACATAAGAGATGATAGAGAAATATATTGAACATCATTTTGAACCAAAAATTGATGATAGTTTTCAAGTGGATTAATGGCACGGGTTGTTAACCCGTATCCGCTTTTTAAAGCGTTATACTAACCCACCATCTTTAGATGGTGTATTGTTCCAGTTAAATCTTGAAAATAATTTTGTCCTATTACTTATAACCTGAGTTCGACAAGATAAAGAGGATAAAAGAGAAGTCATCTTATAATTTCAAACCAAATAAAACTAAAAAGATGACCGAAAATGTTAACAAAAATATTCTGTGAGATAGATGATTTTA
>JAMOMC010000199.1 GCA_027068765.1 Campylobacterales bacterium | reverse complement strand
TTGTATTTAAATAGTAGTACATTTCAATAAGCTATATTTAATAAACTGTACTGAAAGTTTTCTAAATGTAGTATTAAAAAGTAAAATAATTATATAATATACGATGAAAAATAAATATTTTAAACCTATAATCAAAAATCAAGATAAAAAAGAAAACTTTTTAATTGGTACATATATAAGTTTTTTAGTGGTTTTGATTATCGCAATAATTACAAATTATCAGATAGAAAATATGCAATTAGTCTATTATGAGTCTATTTTTGCATTGCTTACGGTGGCTAGTTTTGCATACTATCTACATAGTAAAAGGTTTTTGTTTAGTGTATACTCTCTTGTAGCTTTTGTCACTTTGATATCTTATGTATTGTTAATAGAAGTTGGTTATAAGCTTGCTTTATTTCATGTTATAGTGCCGTTAAATTATTTTTTTCTTTTTTCTCTAAAACGAGCATTAATCATTACAGCTTTGCATGAGTTTATTGTATGTTTAATTTATATATTTGGCTATATGTATCACGATGGAGCTTCAGAAGTTTTATACGATGGCAATATTTTATCCATCATAATAGCATCCCTTGTAATAATATTTTTTGGTGTTATTTATCATGTAACAATTGAAAAATCTTATGTTGCACTAGAGGATGCTAACCATCAAAAAGATATCTTGTTAACTGAAATACATCATCGAATAAAAAATAATCTACAGATGATTTCGTCAATGATAGGACTACAACAAGCCACACTAAAAGAACCAACTGTAAATAAAATACTTGAAAAAAGTAGACTACGCATACAATCCATCGCCACAGTACATGAGACACTTTATGGTCATAAAAATTTTGAAGAGATAATATTTGAAGAGTATATAGCTAAACTTGTAAATAATATCTCAAATGTAAATGACAATGATGTAGATATCGTAATAAATGGCGACAATATTTCTTTAACCGCTGAAGATATTTTAAAACTTGGTATTATCACAAATGAACTTTTAACCAATTCAATAAAACATACTTCTACTGATGTAAATATAAAAGTAGAGATATCGCTTTATGAAAATAGTGACCATTTAATTTATATATATAAAGATAATGGCACAAAAGAGATTGAAATCAAAACAGATGATACATTAGGTTATAAGATTATAAGTTTAATGGTAGGTCAAATGGCAGCGGAATTGAGCTTAATAACAAAAAAAGGTTTGTTTTTTGAACTAAAAATACCAAAGTAGCTTTTTTTCTTACTTATTTATTAAAAAATTAAGTATTTTTAATTAAAATTTAAATTAATTTAATATTTTAAATGTTATATTATGTACCATATTTACTTTTTAGTCATTTAAAAGGAGTTATTATGGTAGAAAATAAGAGAAAAATTCTCATTGTAGAAGATGATTTAATCTCTGCTGAATATCTTAAGCAGGTTTTGCTAAGTGAAGATTATGATGTTATAGGTATTGTAGACAATGGGATAGAGGCTATTAAGCAAGCAAGAGAGTTTAAACCTGATATTGTCTTTATGGATATTATGCTTGAAGGACAGATGAGTGGCTGTGAAGCGGCTGTGCAAATTTATAGAGATGATGCAGATATAAAACTTATCTTTCTTACGGCATATTTTGAGCAAGAGATGATTGATTATGCTATAGATGCAGAGGCTGTGGCTTACTTACTTAAGCCTTATCGAGAAAATGAGATTTTAGCGACTATTCAACTGGTATTTGCAAATCAAAAAACGGTGGCAGTAGCAGATATAGAAAATATTATATTAAAAAATGGATACTCTTTTAATACCAAACAATGTCGATTATTTAAAGAAAATAAAGAGGTGCATTTAAGTAAGAAACTTCTAAAACTCATAGAAATTTTGGTTAAAAATAAAAATGTTAGTGTTTCAAATGAACAAATATGCACATATATTTGGGGTGAAAACAAAAATGACAGAACATTAAGATCATTGATACACCGTATCAGAACAGCTATAAGTTATGACATAATTCAAAATATCAATGGACTTGGTTATAAAATAGCTTAAAATTAATGTACAATAAAGTATAGATATATAGTTAAGGGATTTATTTGAAAATCATACATTTTTCAGATACTCATCTTGGATTTAGTGATTTGGATGTTACTAATGAAAAGGGAGTCAACCAACGAGAAGTAGACTTTTATGAGGCATTTTCTGATGTGATAGATGCTATTTTAGAGATAAAGCCTGATTTTGTTATCCATACTGGAGATTTGTTTCATCGTGCATCTCCTTCAAATCGTGCTATCACTTTTGTGCTAAAAGAGCTAAAAAGAGTAGAAAAATTAAGTATTCCTTTTGTCATCATCGCAGGAAATCATTCAACTCCTAGAACATCCACATCATCTCCTATACTTGAAGCACTTAGCACTTTGGACAATGTCAAAGCTGTGTTTTCTCAGCGGTATGAAAAAGTAGAGTTTGAAGACATCATCTTTCATGCACTACCTCACATCAATGATGAACGGATAATAGATGATGAATTAGACTCTATAAAAGCCAATATAAACCCAAAAAAGAGAAACATTTTCATGATGCATTGTTCCGTGGGAGCACACTATCTTATGCATGAGTTTGGTGAGTGGGTTTATCCTAAAAATAGAGAAGATTTATTTGAAAAGATGGATTATGTAGCTTTGGGGCATTGGCATGGTTTTGGAGCAGTTGGTAAACATAAAAATGTTTACTACTCAGGATCTACAGAGAGAACAAGTAGTAGTGATAAGAGAGATGATAAAGGTTATGTTATGATAGAGCTAGAGGATGATATAAAGATAACACATCACTCTATATCACTTCGTAAATCTTTAGAATTTAGTATAGATGTTACAAATTATGAAGAGCAGATAGCATCCTTAGAGTTATCAGATATAAAAGATGCTTTGGTTGAGGTAAAGCTTTTTAATCTTACTTCATCAACCTCTATAGATATAACTAACAAAGAGATAGCCCAGATATTTGATAAAGCACTTCATGTAAAAGTCAAAAGAGAGTTTAAAGAGCTTGAAGGTAGTAAAATAGATGGTGATATAGAGTCTATCTCTTTGGAGAGTTACTTTATATCTCATATCAAAGAGAGTGTGAGCGATGATGTAGAACAGAAAAGACTTGCATCAAAAGCAAAAGAACTTTTTGCTCTTTTGCAGGAGGTAGATGATGATACTCACTAGCCTTCATATGCAAAACTATAAAAAGTACAAAGAGTATACATTAGAGTTTAACGAAGGACTCACAGGCATCATAGGACGAAATGGATCAGGTAAGTCTACTATCTTTGATGCTATAACATTTGCTTTATATGGTGATGTAAGAGGAGAAAAAGAGACTATCCGTCATGCTAGAGCTGATGAAAAAGAGATTGTAGCAGTTACTTTGATATTTGAGATAGATGGTAAGAGTTATAAAGTCACAAGAGAGATGCGAGGGAAAACACTTGTTGCAAAGGCATATCTCTATGATGGAGATGATGCACTTGTAGCCCAGAGTTCTAAAGGGGTTACTTTTGAAGTTGTAAAACTGATAGGGATGAACAAAGAAGCTTTTATGCATACAGTATTTGCTTCACAAAAAGAGCTTACAGCACTAAGTGGTCTTAAAAATGAAGATAGAAAGAAAATCATCCGAAAGCTTTTGGGACTTGAAAAGATAGATAGCATAGAGAAAGAGATAAAATCAAAACTAACTGATCTGAACAGAGATATAAAAAGTTTTTCAGAGATTTTGTTTTCAGATGAAAAAGTAGATGAGTTAAACAAAGCCAAAGAGTCACATACTAAGATATTTTCCTCCATGCAAGAGGAGATAAAAAAGGTTCAAAAAGAGTTTGATGATAAAAGCATAGAGGTAGAAAACATTGCTAAAGCATTAAAAGCACTACAGCTACTAAAAGATGCCTACTTAAAGCTTGAAACTAATCTTAAGATGATAAAAATAAATCTTGACAATCTTATAAAAAATCAAAAAGAAAAATATGCAAAGCTTCAAACATTAAAAGAGCAAGAAAAACTCTACACAAAAGATAAACCTCTCATGAGTGAGTATAAAGAGTTAGAAAAAACTCTACTTATACTTCAATCTCAAAAAGAACAATATCTCAAAAAAGAGGGTTTAGAAAAAGAGCAAATTGCACTAAGAAGCCAGTATGAAAATGCTAAAAATGAGATTAGTGAGTTTAAGAAAAAACTAGAGACAAAACCAAAATTGATGCAAGAAAAAGAGCAACTACAAAAGCTACTAGAAGCATCTTCTTGTGAATTAAAAAATATAGAAACAGAAGAATCAACACTCAAAGAGGAGATAGCCAAATACAAAGGATTGATAGAAAACTCTAACAAACAGATAGCAAAGATACAAGAGATAGGAAAAGGTTCAAACTGTCCTACATGTACAAGACCACTACTTGATGAGTATGATAATGTTATAGGTTCATTAAAAAGGGAGATTGATAAACTTCACTCTGATGAGATAGTCCATAGAGAAGTTAAACTTCAAAAAATACAACCTTTAAAAAGTAAAGAACAAAAAAATAAAGCAGAGATAGAGCAACAATTAAAGAGATTGGGGGAGGAGTTGAGTGTTTTATTTCAAGATGAGAGGACACTTAAAACAAAAGAGATAGAGTTTCAAAATATCACTCAAAAAGGCATGAACAATAAAAAAGAGTTAGAAGCCTTAAAGGATTTAAAATATGATGAAAAAAACCATCAAGATACACTTTCTAAAAAGAATCAGTTAAAGCCAAAGTATGAAGAGTTACTAAAACTAGAGAGTGTGATATCTCAGATACCAACACTTGACAATGAACTAAAAGAGATTGAAGAGCAGATACTAAAAATCAAAGAGCAGATACAAGTCCAAGAAAAATCTATAAAAGAGCATAGCTATGATGTAAAAGTTCACCAAAAGCAAGAGGCTGTTTATGACATTCTATTAACAGATAAAAGTGCTTTACAGTCTACATTATCAGATAAAAAGGTAGAAGCCAAAAAGATAGAAGGTGAGACAAATAGTATAAAAAGCAGTCTTGAACGAGATAATGAACAGAAAAAACAGCTTCAAACAAAGATAGATGATAAAAATGACTATGAAAAACTAAAAGCTTTCATGTCAGAGTTTAAAAACAAAATCAACTCTCAAATAGCCCCAAGAATTAGTCAATTAGCAAGTGAAATGTATGCAGATATAACAAGAGGAAAATACCAACACATAGAAGTAAACAATGAGTTTGATTTCTTTATATATGATGATGGAGTGAAGTACCCGATAGAGCGATTTAGTGGTGGAGAGATAGACTTGGCAAACTTGGTGCTTCGTATCGCTATATCAAAGACACTTAGTGAGCTTAATGGTAGTGCTAGAGTAGGATTTTTGGCATTTGATGAGGTGTTTGGTAGTCAAGACGAAGAGAGACGACTTGAAATAATGGAAGCATTTCATACGATAAAAGAGCAGTATAGGCAGATATTT
>JAMOMC010000198.1 GCA_027068765.1 Campylobacterales bacterium | reverse complement strand
CCATCTAACATGTTGTCTATTTGTGAAATTTCAAATAGATTTTTAGATTCATTGGAGAAAGAGACTGTATCTATGGAACTATTTTGAATGGCATCTGAAATTTGTTTTATCTGTTTTGGTTTGGTATTTGTGTTGATATATCCGCTATTAACGATATTTGTGATGCTATTTGTAAAACTGCTCATTGTCTATTATAACATGGTTTTGTCTTTTAATACAATTTTACTTATAATTCAAAAAAAGGAAATTTTTTATGAGCAATGCAACAAAATTTATAATTACAGCTTTATTAATTGTCGTAGGAGTTTTAGCATATAAAACATATCAAGATGGTGGATTTGATAATGCTAAAGGTATAGATGCACCCGTTGAAGTTGATGTAGAGAGCCATTAAACTTCAACTGTTAATGTCATCTTATATACCCACTGTTGAAGAGGAAGCAAATCTTGATAGATTTTAAAAGCTTCGTCAATTAATTTAGGGGTAAAGAGTATATCGCTTGGTAGCATCTCTTTGTAGGCATACATCTCACAAAAACGAGTTAGGTTTATGTGAGTTATATTCTTATCAAACTCTTTTGGGACTCTTTTATATTTTGGTTCAGGGAGAGAGTAACCTTTTTCTTCAATCTTTTTTAAGATTTTTGCCAACTCATCTCTATGTTTATCATCTTTGAGAAAGTTTCGATATGCACTCAAAGTCTCTTTTGAAAATCCACGAATTCCAACTGCAAAAAATATTTCATCTGATGAAAAATGCAGATAAAAACAAGAACTTTGCATCCGCTTACCAATCCCTTGCCAAAATATAATACCGATACGACTTTTAATAGGTGTTTTATCTTTAGAGAAGCGAATATCCCGATAAATACGAAACAGTGAGCCATTTACTTTAGGTTTTGCCATGATAGTTGGCACAAGCACTTGTAGATGTTCACCCATATCAACAACAAAATCTAAACTAGGGTTTTTGATAAGCTTTTCATACTCATCTTTATTGGCCTCAAACCACTCTTTTGTATTATTTTCTCTAATTTTTGATAGAAACTCTAAACTCTCTTTTGGAAAACCTTTAAAGTCCATTTTTTCCCTTTATTAAAAGATTTAATATGTTATATTATAGGCAAATTTATTTAAAGGATTTTCATGAAGAAGATTATTTTAGCTCTTATGCTATTTATCGCTAGTGCATCTGCCGATTTTTTGGGGCAAGCTGGTATTGGGTTATCAAAAGGTAACAATGGAGAAAACCATGTTACTGCATTTGCAGGAGTTGAGCTTATGATGGGTGCTGGAGTTAGGCTGGAGTATACTAAAAACTTCTCTGAACACCCTGAGTTCTCTAAAGAAGATGTTAGCAGATATGGACTTTTTGCTGTTTATCAATTTTCTCTTATTCCATATATCGCTATTACTCCTAAAATTGGTCTTGTCAAAAGTGATGGTGAGTTTACATTGGCACAAACTGCACAAACTCTATCTAGATCTTCTACAAAATTTACATACGGACTTGAGTTAGATTACTATTATACTGATATGATTAGTATCTTTTTAGGTTATACAGATTATGGTAAAGATTTTAAGGTGGATAATATGGATACTGCAAACTTTACACTTGGGCTTAAGCTTCATATATAAGTGAGCTTAAAAAAAGTGAATTTTGACAAAATAATTTCAAGAGAAGGTACACATACAGAAAAATATGACCAAAGAGTTCAGAAATTTGGTACAGATGATGTGATTCCTCTTTGGGTGGCTGATATGGATTTTCCTTCCTCACCTGCCATACAAGAAGCTATTATAAATCGAGTAAAACATCCTATTTATGGATATACTAGATATTATGATGAGTATTTTGCATCTATTTTGAAGTGGATGCAAAAAGCACACAATTGGAAAATTCAAAAAGAGTGGATAGCTCCAATAAATGCAATTGTAACAGGGTTAAACCTAGCAGTTGAAGCACTTACTAAAAAAGGTGATGGAGTTATCATTCAACCTCCTATCTATCCGCCATTTTATGAAGCTGTAAAGAGACAAAAACGAACTCTTTTGGAGAATGAACTTAAATTGGTTGATGGTAGATATGAGATAGATTTTGAAGATTTTGAGAAAAAAGCAAAACTAGCTAAGCTTTTTCTGTTTTGCTCCCCGCACAATCCAACTAGCAGGCTTTGGAGCAAAAAAGAGCTTGAAAAATTAGCACAAATATGTAAGCAAAATGGTGTGATAATCGTTAGTGATGAAGTTCATGCGGATTTGGTGTTTGATGGAGAGTTTACTCCTATGGCAACACTTCAAAGTGCAAAAAATATAACTATTACACTAAATGCTCCATCAAAAACTTTTAATATAGCAGGAATTGTAAGTGCTTATGCTATCGTTGAAAATAGCTCACTAAAAAGAAAATTTTATGAAATATTTCAGCGTTATTCTCTCACAGAACCTTCACCTATCTCTCTTTGTGCAACAGTTGCATCTTATACCAAAAGTGATAAGTGGCTTGAAGAGCTTTTGATATATTTGAGAGGAAATTTGGAGTATTTGCACACTCGTCTAAGTAAGATACCAAAGATAAAAGCTATGCCTTTGGAGGCTACTTTCTTACTTTGGCTTGATTGTAAAGAGCTTGGTTTTACTGATAAAAAGTTAGAGCAGTTTTTTATAAAAGATGCAAAACTTGGGTTAAATACAGGTGTGAGTTTTGGAAAAGGTGGAGAGGGTTTTATGAGGTTAAACTTTGCAACTTCGAGATTAGTTTTAAAAGATGCTATGGATAAGTTGGAAAGTTGTATTAAAAATCACAAAGGATAAATTATGGCAGTAAAGTTTGAAAATTTAAATCAGGAACATATAGATTTTATCAATAAACAACATCTATTTTTTGTAGGAACTGCAGGTAAAGAGGGGTTTGTAAATGTCTCTCCAAAAGGGATGGATACACTTAAAATTGTAAGCCCAAATAGAGTAATTTGGCTAAATCACACAGGAAGTGGAAATGAGACAGCCGCTCATGTAGCGGAAAATGGTCGAATGACAATTATGTGGTGCTCTTTTGATAAAAAACCACTCATTTTAAAACTTTATGCAGATGCAAAAGTGATACACCCTAGAGATAAAGCTTGGAGTGAAATATGTGGCTATTTTGATAAATTTACTGGAACAAGACAGTTTTTTGATCTTGATATCTCTCTTGTTATTACTTCATGTGGATATGGAGTACCTAAGTTTGAGTATTTGAGTGAGAGAGATACACTTATAAAGTGGGCTGACAATTTAGGAGCTGATGGTGTAAAAAAATATTGGAAAGATGAAAATCAAGTAAGTTTGGATGGAAAAAATACACATATATTTGAGTAATTATATCTTTTTGACTTGATATACAAATATCTCAGGATGATTTTCAAGACACTTTTCACTCATGCCAGCCTTTTGGCAGAGATGGGCAAAAAATAGTTCAAATGAGGGTAATTGTTCCCAAACTTGAGGTAAAAAAGTGGCTTGATTAAAGCCATCTTTTAATATAACACCATCGATACCTTGCTTTATTTTACTTTTTAAATCCTCTTTTGTCTCATAAAGAAGTTTTTTAGGTATGCTAAGAAGTGAAATTTCTATATGAATTTTTTGAAACTCCTCTTTGCTTAAAGGGGCAAATCTAGAATCTTCAAAAGCTGCGGCTTTGGCATTTTGTATGATATCATCTAAAAGTGTTCTATGCGCTATTAATGAACCAACACAACCGCGAAGATTTTCATCAATTGTTAAAGTTACAAAAACAGCTCCTTTTTCTTGTAGTTTTGGATGCTTTTTTAGTAACTCTTCTTTATCAAGATTGTTATTATCAAATTGGCTTTTGATTGCATTTTTAGCAATTTTTAATAACAGCAACTCTTCCATATCTTAAGCTTTTGGCCACTCACCCATCGGCCAAGGTTTCTCTTCGCTATTGAATGAAACAAAGATTACAATCTCTTTTGCAAACTCTGAAAGGGATTTAGTAAACTCTAAAACTTTATCGTTTGGTTTAGAGTAGATAAACGAATATACAAATTGAAAAATTGCTGCAAAACAGACGACTATAGATACACCACGACCGATAACTAAAAACAGTATTGTATAAAGTGCTCTAGCTAATGAAGGTTTTTTAAACTCTTCTACTTCTTCTTTTTTCATAATTTATACCTCTTTTTAACCGTAATTGTAACAATTTTTAAAGATATTAAAGCAATTGTAAAAAAATTAAAAAAAATATTTTAGGATTTGTTTTTTAAGGGTTCTGTTTTTTGATAAGCTCTTTTAACTCTTGTATATCTTCTTTGGTTGCAAGCCCTAACTCATCGACGATTGATTTTATTTTGTTTTTTAGTTCACTTTCAATCTCATCTTTTTGTTCACTAGCTTTTGCAAAAGTCTCAGATGCACTCTCTTTGATATCCTTTTTTGACTCTTCACCTTTTTTTAAAATCTCATCAAATTGGTCTGAAAAGCGATCTTTTAAAAGAAGTGCCCCTCCAAGGAGTGTGTATAAAAACTCCTTAGATTTGTCATCTTTCATGACATTTCGCTATCTACATAACAAAACTTGTAACCTCGCCTTCTTATGGTTTCTATACATTTTATGCCTAGATTTTTATCTAGTTTTTGTCTTATTGCATTTATTGATGTTTCGACAACATTTGGAGTTATAAACTCAGGCTCTTCCCAGATAGCATTTAAAAGTCTATCTTTTGAGATAACTTGATTTTTGTGTTCTGCCAAGTAGACTAAGATGTCAAAAGGTTTTCCTTTTATCTCAATCTCTTTATCACTATATGAAGTCTTCTCTTCCCCGATATCAATAGTTAATTTTCCTATCTTGATACGATTGTCTATCGTTCTTCTAAGTTTTGCTTCAACTCTTGCACAAATTACCTCTGTATCAAATGGCTCTTTGATAAAGTCATCTGCTCCAGCTCTTAAAAATGCAATCTCAGTATCTTTATCATCTATAATAGATAAAATTACCAAAGGAACTTTTAACTCTTTTGATACTTTTGTGATAAATTTTTTTGTTTTGTTATACTCTAGGTCGTAATCAAGTAAAATCAGATCATAATTTCTAAATCGTAAAAAGTTTGAACTGTCATCTATGTCATATGACTCATCGACAATTACTCTCAAACTTGATACAACTGATCTTGATAACTCTTCCTCAACGCCTACTGATAATATTCGCATATAAATCCTCTACCAAATAATTTCTTAAACTAAGGGCAAAATGTATCACAATATTGTTTAAATGTCAATTTATTATTATATTTAATATAAAAAGTCAACTACTTTTGAGGAAGTGGCAACACTTTTTATGTATGCAACTACCTCTAAATGATAAGGATGCACAGCATATGTTTTTAAGTCTTCTTTATTAGCAAAGTCAGTCAAAAGTGCTATATCATAGGCTCTATCTTCTTTACAAAAATTTATACCAACTTCAATTTCTTGAAGAGTTTCAACTTT
>JAMOMC010000197.1 GCA_027068765.1 Campylobacterales bacterium | reverse complement strand
AATTTCAAGCTAATAAGCATATTTTATCATTAATTAAGATATTATCTCTTAAATTATAATTAGGAGAGTAGATGAAAAAGATTTTAGTAACAGGATCTGAGGGCTATATAGGAACGGTTATGATGCCCCTTCTTATGGAGAGTGGATTTGAAGTTGTTGGGTTGGATAACTGTTATTATGATGAGGGTAATTTAAATGAGAGTGAATTTTTAAAGTATGAGCTTATTAAAAAAGATGTTAGAGATGTGAGTATTGAAGATTTTAAAGATAAGGGTTATTATGGTGTGGTTCATTTAGCTGCACTTAGCAATGATCCTTTAGGGATGCTTGATGAAAAACTGACATACGATATAAACTATAAAGCGACTGTTGATATCGCAAGATTAGCAAAAGAGGCTGGTGTAAAGAGGTTTGTTTTTGCATCTTCTTGCTCTTTGTATGGACAAGGTGGAAATGAAGCATTAAGTGAAGAAGATCCTTCAAATCCTCAAACAGTATATGGAAAATCAAAAATTTTAGCAGAAGAGGGTTTGGCAAAACTTGCAGATGATGATTTTAGTCCTACTTACATGCGAAACTCTACTGCATTTGGATTTTCACCTCGTATGCGTTTTGATATAGTTGTAAATAGCCTTAGTGGTTATGCAAAAGTTGATAAAGAGATAAAAATACTTGGAGATGGAAAACCTTGGAGACCATTAGTTCATGTAAAAGATATCTGTAGGGCTGTTATACATGTTTTAAATTCTCCAAAAGACCTTATCCACAATCAGGCTTTTAATGTTGGAGATACAGAGGAAAATTATCAGATAAAATCAATTGCAGAGCATGTAAAAAAGTATTTTAATGATTGTGAGATTAAAATTGCAAAAGATGATGCTGGAGATACAAGAGATTATAATGTTTCATTTAAAAAACTAAATGATGAGTTAGGTTTTAAGATAGAAAATACCTTAGATATGGGTATAGAGGATCTGAAAAATGAGTATGATAAAGTAGATTTAAATGAGCAGTTTGAACATAGATACTATA
>JAMOMC010000196.1 GCA_027068765.1 Campylobacterales bacterium | reverse complement strand
TATGATGAGATATTTGAGTTTATTAAAAAACAGATGGAGGATTTCAAATCTAAAGAGCTTGATAATGAATATAATTTCATTTATATAGATGCTTATCACTGTATGATAAAAGATACAAAAGATAAGCAAGTTAAAAAAGGTGTTATTTATACTGTATTAGGTGTAGACAAATCTGCGAACAAGTCTATTATAGGGTTCTATCCATTCTTTGGCAATGAAAATAAATCAACATGGATGGAAGTTTTTCAAAATCTTATTAATCGTGGTTTAAAAAGAGTATTGATGTTTATATCTGATGATTTCTCAGGTATGAGTGAAGCTATCAATACTTTATTTCCATTCTCTGATATTCAAAAATGTATGGTGCATCTTAATAGAAATTTATACAAAAATATGAAAAAAGAAGATGCTCAAAAAGTCACAAAAACATTACGTCAAATCAGAACTACTTGTGATACTTATGACGCTGCTCTTGCATTATACGAATCTGATGTAATAAATAAGTTTAAAAAACAATACCCAACCTTTATAAAACACCTTGAAAAAAGAAAAACTGAGCATCTTTGTTTTATGAAATATCCAGAAGCTACAAGGAAGCATATCTATACAACTAACCCTGTAGAATCTGTACACTCTAGCTTTGAAAAAATGAGGATAAAAAAAGGTGGTTTCTTCCAATCTATGGATATCTTAAATGTAGCTATTTTTATCGTAAGTGACAAACTCAACCTTACTTGGAAAAAACCAATACCTATGATTAAATCTAAAGTTTATGAGTTAAATCAAATGTTCAATATAAAATTTTATGAGGAGGAAAATTAGTTAGGTGTTACTGTTGGACACAACATTTAGGATATGTCTCACTCAGATTGTAAAAGATGATTTAGAGATACGCACTTATGAAGTATTTGGGATGGATTGTCCTGGATGTCATGGTGGAGTGGAGAAACTAATAGAGAAAATTTCAGGTGTTGCATCTGCTCATGCTAATTGGACAAAAAAACAGTTAGTTATAAAGATACAAAAAGGTATGACAGTTGATG
>JAMOMC010000195.1 GCA_027068765.1 Campylobacterales bacterium | reverse complement strand
TACTACCTATATACTCTATTCTTTCTTGATCTTTGAGTTGCTTTATCCATCGCTCTATCGTTTTGGCAGGGATATTTAACTTTTTTTCCAGCTGAGAAACTCTTAAAGATGGATTATTTTTTATAAAATCATAAAGAGAATTTATTCCCTCACTGCTATTTTTAAAAAATGTTATCTGCATTGCATTTGCTATCTCTTTAAACTCATAGCTTACTTGTGGATATTCTTTTAGCTCCTCTTCTATTCTTATAAATCCGCTTTCATATTTTTCAGTATTACCAGTTAGATAAAAATTGCTACTTATCACAACACATCCGCAAAATGAGGTCGAAGTCTTTTAAATGTAAAAGCCCCCAAAACAAAAATAAAAGCAGTAATAACCCAAAAATAGAGTGTCAATGTCAAATCTTCCCAAAACCACTTCTCATAAATCAAACTATTTCGATACCCTTCTATGATATAAAATATAGGATTTAATTTTATCAAAAACTGATACTTCTCGGGAACCATACTAAGCGACCAAAAAATAGGAGTCAGCCAAAACCCAAACTGAAGCACCATCGCCACAAGCTGACCAACATCTCTAAAAAATATCACAACTGATGCAGTAATCCAAGATAAACCAAGTAACAATACAATAGTTGCAAACAGATAATAAAAAACTTGCAACCAATAAACAGTAGGTTGATATCCATAGTAGATAAACATACCAAACATAAACAATACAAAAAACATATGAATTACAAATGCCGATAAAAGCTTGATTATTGGTATAATGCTTACTCTAAATACCACTTTTTTTACTAAAAAGCTATTCTCTATAATACTATTTGTTGCACTCCCTAGTGCATCTGCGAAAAAAAACCAAGGTATCATCCCAGCAATGAGCCACAATATAAAAGGAAAATTATCCACAGGCTGAGCTTTAAAGCCTACTTGAAAAACAAACCAAAAGATAAGTATCGTAAAAGTTGGCTGTATAAAAGCCCAAAATATTCCAAGATAAGAGCCTAAATATCTCTGTTTAAAATCATTTTTAGTTAATG
>JAMOMC010000194.1 GCA_027068765.1 Campylobacterales bacterium | reverse complement strand
TAACGACTATCGTGAGGAATAAGTTTCCCGCTAGGGAATACTTATTCCTCTCCTCGAACTTGTTAGCCTTTTAAGTTAGCCATTTCAAGAAGCTCTTTATCTTTTAAGAGAAGTTTATTGACTATATCATTTAGATTTGTTTTCTGTTTTTGAGCTAAATTTTTAAAAAAACTCTCTATCTCAGGCTCTAAGTAGATAGGCAGTTGAAACTCTGCATCTTTATTATAAAATTTACCTCTTACACCGTTTGAAAAATCATACTCTTTTTCCATTTTAATTCTCCCAATACATTTTTTGTTCTTTTTTTGTTGCCTTTCTGGCACTGATAACTCTTATCTTAGTTGTATCTTTATCTATAGAGATAAAAGTATGAATAACAATCAAAGTTCTAGTTTTTAAATCCATACCTATCGTTATCCATCTATCTTCATTGTCACTATGCTTTTCATCATAGATTGATATCATATTTTCATCTTTAAAGATTGATGTCGCATCCTCGAAACTGATTTGATGCTTTGTAATATTTGTTTTGGCTTTTTTATAATCCCATTCAAATATATATTTCACTAAGAACCTTTTAACTTTTCACTATTATAGCAAAAAACGGAACTATGCTAAACTCTCAACGATTTTCACATCAAAATATTGTGATAATGCTTCTTTTTGGGTGTATATTTCATCTTTTAAAGGGCTATCATCCCCTCATGATAAAAAAATAATATTTTTACAAGAACTGTCAATGGTTTGAGAGACAAACTCTTCGATTAGCCATTTAGAATCAGCTTCATCATTTTCAAAACCGTTTGAAGTATCTGTTATCCAAGTTGTTGCTTTATATCGATCTAAAAGTTGTAAACCATACTCTAATGGTTCTCTATAGTCTTTGCCTTTACAAAACTTTTTCCACTCACAAAGTATAGCTTTTTTATCACTTAAATATGAAATTTTACAAAAGTTATAATGCACCCTTTTTTCAAGACCAGTAAATCAGATTTTTTAATTCCACCAAATCATGATACCTTCTGTAACAGTTTTTCTCCTTTAGAATTTAAATTATT
>JAMOMC010000193.1 GCA_027068765.1 Campylobacterales bacterium | reverse complement strand
TAGAAAAAAAAATCGATATTATAAAAGATGTAAAAATAGGCATAACTCTAAAAGAAGCCATCTTGATTTCGCTAAATAAAAGCAATAAAATATCATCTGCAAAACAAAAAGTGATACAAGCTAAAAGAAAAGTTGATGAAAAAAGAGCAGGCTATAAACCGAAAATTGTTCTTTATACAACAGCAGGAGAGACATACCAACATATAAGAGGTGATGATGGTTTGGAGGATAATTATTTCAATGGCTCAGCTGAAATATCTCTAACTCAAAACCTATACTCAGGAAGAAAAGTTACAAACAGTGTAAAAAAAGAGATAGAAAACTTAAAAATTACGACTTATAAATATCGCTCTTTAGTAGAGGAAGAGATTACAAATATTATAGATGCATATATAAGTGTTATTTATGAGAAAAAAAGCATAGAGACAAATAGAGAAAACATGGAAAATTTACAGAAAATTTTAAATATTGTCACTAAAAAAGAGCAAAGCGGAGCATCTAGCAAAGGTGACTTAAACTACATAAAATCAAATGTAGAAAATGCCAAAGCACTACTTGTAAAAGCTGAATCAAAATACCAAAATGCTTTATCTTATTATGAGTACTTTATAGGGGAGATTGATAAAACAAATATGCCTTTAGAAGAGGATTTTAAATTTACACTAGAGACAAAAGAAATCACATTAGAAAAGATGCAAAAGTATAATGCAAAAATACAACAAACAAAAGCTCAAATCTTGGTAGAAAAGTATGACTTTGAAGCTAAAAAAGCCCCATTTAAACCAAACTTAGACTTAATTGTAAGTGCAAAACACAAAAACACAAAATCAGAGACAACACCTAGTGAAGATAGAGCAAATATCGCCTTATCTCTTAGCTACAACCTATATAATGGAGGCAAAGATAAAGCTGCCCTTTTAAAAGTAAAAAGCAAAATACAAGAGTTAAAGTATAAACTTATAGATTTACAAGAGAGTACAAGGTTTAACACCATACAGATGTATGAAAATTTAACAAGCTCTCTTAGCTCATTAGAGCATACAAAAAAAGAGGTTCAAGCAAACCAAAAAGTTATAAAATCATACTGGAGTGCATTTAAATATGGAGAGCAAGATATACAAGCACTTTTATTGGCACAAAGGGCATTAAACCGTTCACAATTAGATCAAATAAAAGAGAGAAAAAATTATGTCTCAGGCTATTTTAAACTCAAAGCTCAAACTGGAGAGATTTTTATAAAAGTTGGTTTGATAGATTTTGTAAATCCTGATAAAATTATACAAGATAGAAAAGTTAGTGTTTGGTAGAGAGTTAAACTCTACCACTACCTATATTTCAAAATAGATGCAATCTCCTCTTTGTTAAAAAGCTTAATTAGATTAGTTGAACCTTTTTTACCGTCACCTCCATCACCCATAGTAACAACAAATCGTTTATCATCTTTGATACGATTTTCATCAAGTAGCTTTTTAACAAAAGCATATAAAAGTTTTGTAGTATCATCCATATCTGGCATAAGAAAAAGTGGATGAATTCCCCAAACTAAGTTCAATCTCCTATGAGCCTTTAAAGAGTGTGAAATAGCATAAATATTTTCACATGGTCTGTATCTGGAGAGTGCTTGAGCACTATATCCTGAGTTTGTAAATGCTACTAATGCTTCTTTATGAAGATTTGATGATAACTGTACTGCTGCTTTTGCTACTGCATCTGAATCATTTGTAGGTTTAAAATCTTTTAGATAAGGATAATCAAGCTCAACATCTTTGATACTGTCATGAAGAACCTCAACAGCCTCAATTGGAAACTTTCCTACAGTTGTCTCATCACTAAGCATAACCGCATCTGTACCATCATAAACAGCATTTGCTATATCACTCACCTCTGCTCTAGTTGGAAAAGGGTTATCTTTCATTGAGGTTAACATTTGAGTGGCTGTTATGGTTGGTTTATTGGCTTCATTTGCCATTGCAATGATGTGTTTTTGAATACGAGGTAATTTTGTAACACCAAACTCAGCCCCCAAATCACCACGAGCAACCATAATTCCATCACTAACCTCAAGAATATCTTCAAGATTTTCAATAGCCTTTGCAGTCTCTATCTTGGAAACAATAAAAGGATCAAAATCCAAAGCATTCATAATCTCTTTTGCCTTTAAAATATCCTCTTTTGTTTGAACAAATGAGAGTGCTACTATATCGATATCTTCTCCTGCTCCAAAAGCTAAATCCTCTTCATCTTTTTTAGTGATAGCAGAAATCTCTATCTTCGTTTTAGGAAAGTTCACACCCTTATGAGAACTAAGCTCTCCATCTGTAAGAAGTTTCAAATGAAGCTTGTCATCATCTTTATCTATAACAACACTACGAATTGTACCATCAGAAAAATAGACCTCTTCGCCGATATTTACCATATCAACAATTAAAGGGTAAGAGATATCTAGAACTCTTTCATCATTTGGATTTTGTATCTTTGAGAGAGTGATAACCTCACCTTTTTTTAACTGAAGAAACCCATCAATATGACCAATTCTTACCTTTGGTCCAGATATATCTTGTAAAATTGCAACTTCTTTATTTAACTCCAAAGAAGCTTTTCGTATATCTTTTATACTTTGTGAATGTATTTTATGAGTGCCGTGTGAAAAGTTTAATCTAAATACATTCACACCTTTTAAAATCAGAGTTTTAATCATCTCAAGCTCTGATGTTGCTGGTCCTAGTGTGATTACAATTTTTGTTCTTCTCATAATTTACTTAGTCGAACAAGCACTAACTCCAGCAGGAGTTGTAGGCTGAATAGCATCATTGTCTACTCCACCTTTTTCATTTATATCTTCTATCTTAGCCCAAAGTTTTTCAGCCGCTTCTTGATATTTTCTTGCCGTGAGACTATCTGGATTGTGAAATACTACAGGTTTTCCATTGTCTCCACCTTCACGAATTGCTGGCTCTATTGGAATCTCTGCTAAGACAATAGTATCAAACTTTTTAGCTAGTGGTGCAGTTGTCCCTTTTCCAAATATATCATACTCTTTTCCAGTATCAGGAGAGATAAATCCACTCATGTTTTCAACAATACCTGCTATTGGAATATGAAGTTTTTTAAACATATCTAAACTTCTCTCAGTGTCATCAAGTGCAACTTTTTGAGGTGTTGTAACACAAATTCCAACAGTTACAGGTACACTTTGAGCAAGAGTTAACTGTGCATCTCCAGTTCCAGGAGGCATATCTATGATAAGAACATCCAACTCATCCCACAATATATCTTGAAGAAGTTGCTGGATTGCTTTCATTATCATCGCACCTCTCCAGACAAGAGATTGCCCCTCTTCCATCAATGAACCCATAGACATAATTTCAACACCATGACTTAAAAGTGGTTTTACCTTGTTCCCAGTAATTTCAGGCTGTTTACCTTCAACTCCCATCATTCTTGGAATATTTGGACCATATATATCTGCATCTAAAAGACCAACTTTTTTACCTTGCATAGCTAGTGCAATTGCAAGATTTACTGTTGTAGTTGATTTTCCAACTCCACCTTTTCCGCTACTAACCATAACAAAGTTTTTAACATGAGGGACTATATTTTTACCTTGTGAACTTGATTGTTGTGGCATCTTTGGTTTTTTTATAACAACATCAACTCTTTTTACACCAAGAAGTTGTATCTTTTTAGTTATATCAACTTTGAGTTCATTTTCAACTTCAGGTGCTGATGATGATATATCTATCTCAACATAAACACCATCTGCACTACTTTCAACAGCTTTAACAAAACCAAAATCTACAATACTCTTTGTAAAACCAGGGTATGTTACCTCTTTTAAAACCTCTTCAATTTGCTCTTTACTTAACATCTAAAATTCCTTCCATATTTATGCTTCTAACGAATGTTTTTCCACTATATCTTGTGTAATTTTATATGAACAAAACTTTGGTCCACACATAGAACAAAACTCCGCATCTTTAAATACATCTTGTGGAAGTGTCTCATCGTGATACTCTTTTGCTCGTTCAGGATCTAAACAGAGTTCAAACTGCTTATTCCAATCAAATGCATATCTAGCATCACTCATCTCATCATCAACTTTCATTGCATCTTTTCTTCCTCTTGCGATATCAGCAGCATGAGCTGCAATCTTATAAGCTATAATTCCCTCTCGAACATCTTTTGCATTTGGTAATCCTAAATGCTCTTTTGGTGTAACATAACAGAGCATACTAGCTCCATGCCAACCACCAACAGCAGCCCCAATTGCCGAACTTATATGGTCATAACCTGCTGCAATATCTGTAACAAGTGGTCCTAAAATATAAAATGGAGCTTCATGACAATACTCTTGTTCAAGCTTCATATTTCTCTCAACTTGATTTAGTGGAACATGTCCAGGACCCTCTATCATAACTTGCACATCTTTTTCCCAAGCTTTTAATGTTAACTCACCTAAAACTTTTAACTCTCCAAGTTGTGCAGAATCAGAGGCATCATATAAACATCCAGGTCTCAAACTATCTCCTAAAGAGAGTGCAACATCATACTTTTTACAAATATCCAAAATCTCATCAAATGCTGTATAAAATGGATTTTCTCTATGATAGTGCATCATCCAAGCAGCCATAAGTGAGCCACCTCGTGAGACTATACCCATCTTTCTTTTTGCGATATGAGGCATAAACTCCAGTAAAAAACCTGCATGAATTGTAAAGTAACTAACACCTTGTTTAGCTTGCCTCTCAATAACTTCTAGCATCTTTTCAATCGTTAAATCTTCTATCTTATTGTCTATATCGTGCAGTATTTGATACATCGGCACTGTTCCAATTGGAACATTTGAATGTTTTATAACCTCTTGCCTAATCATATCTAAATCCCCACCAGTTGATAAATCCATGATAGTATCAGCTCCATACTTCTCACTCACTTGTACTTTCTCAACTTCACCAGCTGCATCTGAAGCTAAAGCGGATGAGCCTATATTTGAGTTTATCTTACAACTTGCTGCTATACCTATCGCCATTGGTCTTAAATGCTTATGGTTAACATTTGCTGGAATTATCATCCTACCTCTTGCAATTTCACTTCTCACAAGTTCTGCTTTTAGCTTCTCAATCTTTGCAACATACTCCATCTCTTCTGTGATAATACCCTTTTTTGCATAATACATCTGAGTTCTTACTTCGTCATTTTCCCTTTTTTTTACCCACTCTTCTCTCATAATTATTCCCCTATTTTTTAAACTCTATTATTGTACACAAATTGATTAAAATCTTACATATTTTATATAGAAAAAAGCATTGAAAGTGTATACTTTGGTAACACTTTTTGGAAAAAGGACAAAAATTGCCCGATTTAACTCTTATTATCTTGTCTGCTGGAAACTCTACCCGTTTTGGCACTTGTGTTAAAAAACAGTGGCTTAGAGTTGGAGATGATCCTCTTTGGAAGTTTGTTGCAGATAGATTCACTTCAAATATCGATTTTTCTGATGTTATCATCACTGCATCTTCGTTAGAGATAAGCTATATGAGAAAACATTGCAATTTTACTATAGTAGAAGGAGGAGAAAGTAGACAAGAGTCTTTGACAAATGCACTTAATCTTGTAAAAACTTCTCATGTTTTAGTTACAGATGTTGCGAGAGCTTGTATTCCACTAGATATGATTCATAGAGTTATAAATTCATTTAAAGAGGCTGATATCATCGTGCCTTATCTTGGAGTTTATGATAGTGTTGTTTATGAAAATGAGACTATAGATAGAGATAAAATAAAACTAATACAGACTCCTCAACTCTCAAAAAGCTCAGTTTTAAAACAAGCTCTAAGACAAAAAGAGATTTTTACAGATGATTCCAGTGCCGTAAAATCCATAGGAGGAAGTGTTTTTTATGTAGATGGCTCAACAAAAGCTAAAAAAATTACAAAATATGACGATTTAGAAGAGTTAGAGTGTTTGAATAAGCCAAAAAGCAGTACTTTTATAGGGACTGGCTTTGATGTACATCAGTTTTGTGAAGGCAAAAAAATGTATTTGGGTGGGGTAGAAATCAACTCAAAATTTGGTTTTTTAGCTCATTCAGATGGAGATGTGGTCATTCATGCACTCATCGATGCCATATTAGGGGCAATTGGGGCTGGAGATATTGGGGAGTTATTCCCTGATAATGATGATAGATATAAAAACTTAGATTCAAAAGTTATGTTAAAAGATGTTGTAAAATTTATAAAAAATGTTGGATATGAGATTGTCAATGTGGATATAACCATAATGGCCGAAACTCCAAGATTATCAAACTATAAAGAGAAAATGAGAAAAGTTATAGCTTCCATTTTGATAGTTAATGAGATAAAAGTCAACATCAAAGCGACAACAACAGAGAAGTTAGGTTTTATAGGAAGAGAAGAAGGTGTGGCAGTTGAAGCTGTGGCATCATTAAATTATTTTAATTGGAAGAGAATATGAAGATACTTATAGTAGAGAGTGAAGTTTATTTAGCACAAAGCATCTCGGCAAAACTTACAGAGTTAGGACATATGTGTGAGAGTGCTGGGACTGTAAAAGATGCAATTAAAGACGAAGAGTTTGATGCGATACTACTCTCAACAAATATTTCAGGACAAAATTTTTATCCAGTAATTGATCATTATAAAAACTCAATTATTATACTTATGGTATCGTATGTTAGTAATGATACAGTTTCAAGTCCTTTAAAAGCTGGAGCAAATGACTATATACTAAAACCGTTTATGATTGAGGAATTAGTTAGAAAACTAGATCATTTACAAGATTATATAATATTTAAAAAAGAGAATGCTACTTATAAAAGTTATATAAATCATGTATTAAAACAAAATACTCAACATAAAATCACAAACAAAAGCACTCTTCCACTTTTAATAAAAGCAACTTATCAAAAAGTTTCAGATGCACTTGTTTTTAACTTTGCAAGAGATTATAATGAGTCATTTTCATTTATCTCACTTGATGATAGTGATGCTATTGCTCAAATTAAAAAAATTAATGATAAAGAGCTAATCTACTTAATAAATTATCAAAATGTAAAAAATACAGATAAAACAAAAATTTTATCACTTATAAAAGGCAAAAGAGTTATCTTGTCTTCTACAAGTTTAAATGAACAAGCTGATGGTTTAGAGATTTTAGAGATAAAAAATGATAATGGTGTTTTTGAAAAAGGTGATATTTTAACAATTGAAAATTATGTAAAATATATCATAGTTAAGTATCAGGCAAAATTTCCAGACACTGAACTTAGTAAAAAACTTGGGATTTCAAGAAAAAGTTTATGGGAAAAGAGAAAAAAGTATGGGATTTCTAAGAAAAAATAAATTCAGATAAGAAGAGGTAGATTAAAACCTTCTTCTTGACATGATGAAACTTGTCACCTTCTCTATAAAAGCATCATGTTTTCTATCTTTAAGATAAGCAACATAAAAAGGTCTTTTAAATACCAACCCTTTAATTTTAGCACAATAAAGAGTTCCCGCTTCAATATCATCTTCAACAACCAACTTTGAGATAAGTGCCACTGTCTGTCGATCACTATTTTTTGGTGACTTTAAAACTGTTTGCTTTATGGCAGTTGGGCTAGTTACTGTAGCTTTTATATCAAATGATTTACAATCAAGTCCAGCATCTTCAAACACTTCAGACATCAATCTTCTTGTGTGTGACTCTTCCTCTCTACAAACCCAGTTATAATTTACAAGATTTTCAGGCTTTACAACTTTTGGAAGTGGCTCATTACTAAATAACACGAACTCATCTTCAATCCACTCTCTATAGACAATATTATCCAAAAAAATGGGAGACTCTATAATAGCAAGGTCTACTTTTTTATCTAAAAGCTGATTTAAAATATTTTGAGTTAAATCAACTTGAATTAAAACATCATTTTTTATAGCTTCTTTTATATCATTTATACAAGTTGGAAGGGTAAAATTTCCTATAGTAAATGAAGCACCTATGACAAAAGTAAGATCTTTATTCATAATACGAATAATCTCTTTTTCAACACCAACAACACACTTATCTAATCTCAAAGCAACACGATAAAGCTCTTCTCCTGATTTTGTTAATGTAATGCCGTTTTTCTTTCTCTCAACAATTCTTGTATCAAGATAATCCTCAAGCCACTTTATCTGCTGAGTAACTGCTGGTTGGGAGATACCCAGTTTTTTGGAAGCTTTTGAGAAACTCCTCTCCTTAACAACAGTTAAAAAAGTTCCCAATTTTGCAAAATCTTTAAGCATCTAAACTCCTAATTAATATCTTGATGTTAAGAGCATTATAACCAAACATTATAAAAAAACAATTAAAATAATACTCTCTTATAAAACTTTTATTTATAAGAGTATATAATGTATATATCTCTAAAAAAGTTGCGATTATGGAAAAAATTTATTTAAACTTAAATGAAGCACAAAAAGAGGCAGTGCAACAAGTAGATGGCTCTATACTCATATTAGCAGGTGCTGGCAGTGGCAAAACCAAGACCATCACTTCAAGAGTTGCATACCTCATACAAAATGGCATCCCTCCATCTTCTATACTAACGCTCACTTTTACAAATAAAGCAGCAAGTGAGATGCGAAGTCGTGCTATATCTTTGCTAGATGAAGATATTTCATATATGCCGTTAATGTGTACTTTTCACAAATTTGGACTACTTTTTTTAAAATTTAATATGCAATATCTTAATCGTCCTAACTCTTTTGTTATAATCGATACGGATGATAAGAAAAGAATTATAAAAAGTTTTAATACAGATTTACCAATACCTCTAATAAATAGTGAAATTTCACGATTTAAAAATAATCTTTTGACTCCAGAAGATGCACAAAACTCTGCACAAATGCCAAATTTTAAACACATTGCAAATATCTATAAAAAATATGAAGAGTATTTGGAGCAAAACAATCTAGTGGATTTTGATGATCTTTTAGCCCTCCCTTTTAAAATACTTGACCAAAATGAAGAGCTATGCAAAGAGACAAGTAAAAGATACCAGTACATAATGGTAGACGAATACCAAGATACAAATGATTTGCAATTTAAACTACTTAAAAAACTCTCATCTCAGCATAACAATCTCTGTGTGGTTGGAGATGATGATCAAAGTATTTATGGCTGGCGTGGAGCAAATATCAAAAATATTTTAGAGTTTAAAGATATATTTGAAAATACAAAAGTTATAAAACTAACTCACAACTATAGATCAACTAATAACATCTTAAAAGCAGCAAACGAGCTCATACAGAACAATAGAAACCGTTTAGGAAAAAAATTAATAGGGACAAAAGAAGATGGAAAAGAGATAGATGCTATTCACCATTATGACGAGATGATGGAATCTAGAGATATAGCTTCAAAGATAAAAAAACTCATTCTTGATGGAGTAGACCCCAGAGATATAGCTGTTTTATATCGTATAAATGCCCTTAGTCGTTCTATTGAAGAGGGATTAAATAGAGCAGGAGTTCCTTATAAAATGGTTGGAGGATTAAAGTTTTATGAGAGAGCTGAGATAAAAGATCTCATTAGCTATCTTCGTCTTATTGCAAACCCTCACGATGACTTCTCTTTAAAAAGAGTTATAAATAAACCAAAAAGAGGTTTAGGAAAAGCAAGTGTTGACAAAGTTCTTTATTCTGCATTTTTAAATAAAACCTCAGTTTTTACATATATAACTTCTCACCAAGAGGAGCTAGAAAAAGAAGTTAGTAAAAAAGCATTTATAACTTTGCAAGAGTTTGCTAAAAATATAGAAGATTTACAAAACTCTATAAAAGAGTCAACTTATGAGTTTATAGATAAATTAGAAGATACATTTGGTATAAGAAAATATTATCAAACCTTACCAGACTCACTAGATAGAATTACGAATATAGATGAATTTTATGGACTTTTTAGAGATTTTGTCTTGCAACATCCAGACTCTCTTTTAGATGAATTTTTAAATGATATTGCACTTCAAAGTGATCAAGATCAGATAGATGAAAGAAGTATATCTATCATGAGTATCCATGCTAGTAAAGGTTTAGAGTTTGAGTATCTTTTTGTAATTGGTCTTGAAGAAGGGTTTTTTCCACTTCTTGGAGATGGGACTGACCTTGAAGAGGAGAGACGACTTGGGTATGTTGCAATGACAAGAGCTAAAAAAGAGTTAACTCTAAGCTCTTCTGATAGTAGATACTACAAAGGAAAAAGAACAGGACTTAGCAAAAGTAGATTTTTATCTGAGTGCGGGGCTACTAAAGGTTCACTAAAAATTGACAGAACAACTGCATATAAAAAAGGAACCCTTGTAAAACATAAAATCTTTGGAATTGGAAGAGTTACCGAGGTTAGCAAAGTTAAACGAGAATGCAAATTAACTATCAATTTTGGTGGTACTACTAGAGGTATTTTAGCTTCTTTTGTGGAGAGGATTTGATAGATAAACTTTTTGTAGCATATAAACCAACTAATATAAGCTCAAATAGATTTCTCTCCAAAATAAAAAAAAGATACAACATTAAAAAAGCTGGATTTTCAGGCACTCTTGATCCTTTTGCCAAAGGTGTACTTATAGTTGCTTTTGGTAAATATACAAAACTGTTTCGATTTTTAAAAAAAACTCCCAAAACTTATAGAGCAACCTTATGGCTTGGAGCATTTTCACAAAGTTTAGATAGTGAAAATATAGCTCATATTAAGATTCCTAAAACATATTTAAAAGATGAGATTAAAAAAGCTATATCTTCTTTAAAAGGAGATATAACTTATCTACCACCAAAATACTCTGCAAAGAAAATAGATGGAAAAAGAGCATATATTCTTGCAAGGGAGGGAAAAGATGTAGATTTAAAGTATATCACAAGCAGAGTTTACAAAGCAGAACTTCTACACTACAAACACCCTTTTATAACATTTGAGATTACAATATCAGAGGGTGGGTATATAAGAAGTATGGCTCAAATAGTGTGTGAAAAACTAAACTCTATAGGAACACTTTGCCAACTAGAGAGATTAAGTGAGGGGGATTTTATATATGAGAATGAGAAAGAGTTAAATCCGCTAGATTTTTTAGATTTAAAAGAGAACTTCTATTTGAAAAACATTGAAGATTTAAAACTTGGTAGAAAACTTATAAAAGAGAATTTTAAAGTTCAAGATGCAGGCTCTTATTTTGTTAAATTTGGTAAAATAGTATCTATACTTGAAATCAAGGATGATAAAGTAAACTATCTATTAAATGGAGTTAATTTATGTTAGTACTAGGAAGAAAAATAGGGGAAGAGGTACATCTTGGAAAAGATATTGTTTTAAAAGTCATCAACATCTCACAAGGTGTTGTAAAAATTGGCATAGATGCACCAAAAGAGCTTTTAATACTAAGAGGTGAGCTAAAACAGAAGATTGAAGCCAAAAATAAAGAAGCAAATATAAAAGTAGCTCTCAAAGAGATAAAAGATTTAAGCAAGCTTTTGAAAAAATGACTACAAAATCTTACGCAAAAGTTAATATCTTTTTAAAAATTATAGGAATTCGTGAAAACTATCATGAAATTTTTTCAAGATTTATGCTTGTAAAAAATCTATATGATACAATCTCATTTGAAAAAAAAGATGAAATAAATGATGAGTTTGTTCTGCTTGGAGACTTTGGTTGCAAAAAAGAGCAAAATACTATCTATAAAGCATTTCTTGCATTAAAAGATGAAAAAGTGAAAAAATTTTTTAAAGAATACAAAGTTATTGTAAAGAAAAATATACCCAAATTTGCAGGTCTTGGTGGCGGAAGCTCAAATGCGGCTGCTTTTTTAAATCTTACAAATGAGGTTTTAGATTTGAAACTCTCAAAAGATAACTTAGCAAAAATTGGCTCAAAAATTGGAGCTGATGTTTCATTTTTTATCTATAATTATACAAGTGCAAATGTAAGTGGTATTGGTGAAGTTGTAGAGATATTTGATGAAAAAGCCTTAGAAATAGAGACTTTTACACCAAAAATAGAGTGTGATACAAAAGAGGTTTATCAAAAATATAGATCTAATTTTCTAAACACGATAGATACAGAGTTTGCTAAAAAATTATCAACTCTTAAATCTTGTGATATTTTAAAAAACTACAATGGATCAGAGTTAAATGATCTTTTTGAGCCTTCTGTTAGTCTATACCCAAAACTAGCAACATGTAGAGAAAAAGATTGGTTTTTTAGTGGAAGTGGAAGTACATTTTTTAAGGTTAAAAATGGGTAAAACAGTTGCAAGAAATAAAAAAGCTTATCATGATTATGAGATACTTGAAAAGTTTGAAGCAGGAATGCAACTTCAAGGAAGTGAAGTAAAAGCTATTCGTGAGGGTAGAGTAAATTTAAAAGATGGATTTATTAAAATTGTAAAAAATGAGGCATTTTTATTTAATGTTCATGTTAGCTACTTCTCTACCACAAATCCCCACTTTAAACCAGATGAGAGAAGAACAAGAAAACTTCTATTACACAAAAAACAGATAAGGAAACTAGAAGAAAATGCTTCGCAAAGTGGCTTATCTATCGTTCCTCTGACTATCTATTTTAATGATAGAAATATCGCCAAAGTTCAAATAGCCTTAGCTAAAGGAAAAAAGCTTTATGACAAAAGAGAGTCTTTAAAGAAAAAAGAAGCAGATCGAGAAGCTGGACGAGCGATGAGAGATAAGTATTAAAGATTTATGAAAGTGGGTTAAACCTATACTAATTTGAGTAGTCACTTAATATACCCCAAATCCACCAATTTATTAAAAATCTTACTCACTTTCTCTCCTGCCCCCGCCCCTCCATAACCTCCATGCTCTACCAAAACTGTTACAACATATTTTGGATTTTTATATGGTCCGTATGCTGTAAACCAAGCATGCGATCTTTGATAATACTCCAAATCACTCTCACTCATTCTAATCTTCTCCTCTTGAGGTATTCCAATTACTTGTGAAGTTCCTGTTTTTCCTGCGATTGTAATTATAGAAGTGTTGTATTTTGTTGCTGTTCCTTTTGGGGAGTTACAAACATTATACATTCCTTCTTGGATTAGTTTTAATTTATCTAGCTCTAGGGGAGTAAAAATTGTATTTGAATCATATTTTATACTCTGATCTGCTATCTTTTTTACAAAATGTGGAGTTACCTTTTTTCCCGTGGAAATCATAGCTGTAAAAAGAGCTATCTGCATTGGAGTTGAGAGAAAATTTCCCTGACCTATTACAGTGTTTAAAGTATCTCCTTTGTACCAAGTCTCAGCAAATTTATTTAATTTCCAATTTCTACTAGGCAAGGTTCCTATAAACTCATTTGGCAAATCAACACCTGTTTTTTTACCAAACCCATACCTATCTAAATCTGTTGAAAGTTTATCAATACCAACTCTAAGACCTGCTTTATAAAAATAATCATCACAACTCTCAGAAATTGCCCGTTTTAGATCCACCATACCATGACCATAACTATTCCAACATCTAAATTTCCTCCCTCCAAGTCTAAGCTCTCCTGTACATAAAAAATTTTCATTTTCATCTATAAGTTTAGAGTTTAAGAAACTAAGAGAGATTGCTATCTTAGTAGCAGATCCAGGAGGATAGAGTCCTGCTATAAACTTATTTGTAAATGGATGGTCAAGATCTCTTATCATCTCTTCCCACTCATCTTTACTTATGCCTTGTATAAATTTATTTATATCATACTCAGGAAAACTTCCAGCTGCCAAGATTGAACCATCATTGACATTCATAACTATTACCGCACCTGTTTTGTCTGTAAATAACTCATTTATATATGTTTGAATTCTCATATCAATTGTAAGTTGTATATTTTTGCTTAGAGGTTTTTTCTCACTTAAAACTTCTAATTCTCTATTTTGTGCATTTACTTTTACCTCTTTTTTTCCCATCTCTCCACCAAGAAATACATCATAGTATTTTTCTATACCACTTTTTCCTACAACTCCTAAAATTTTTGCAACCAAGTTTGCATCTATCTCTTTTTGATTAGCTTTTGATACATACCCTATAACATGAGAAGCTACCTCACCATATGGATAAAATCTTTTTGAAACAGGCTCTACTTTTATACTCTTTTGCATAGAAAATATTGCAAATTTTTCAATCATATCTCCATAAGTTATATAATTTACTATTTTTATTGGTTTATGGTTATAACTACTATCTTTTTTTTCATACTCTTTTAAAAGTTTTGTCTTATTTAACCAAGAGAACTGTTCACTTATAAATGATAATTTCTCTAATAATTCATCTTTTTTAAGATGCGCATCTAATGAAATAGAAAAACCTAAATTACTCATCGCAATAACTGAACCATTTATATCTAAAATCTCTCCACGAGAAGGTGTTAAATACTCTATATTTATCATATTTCTATCAGCTAACTCTTGATAATATTTATTTGATTTTATACTAAGATAGTATAACCTTGATAGTAAAATTATCCAAACAATAGTAAAGATAAACAAAATAATTTGAATTCTATTTTTCACAATAGCAAGAAGACCAAAACAATATCAGTTAATATAAAAACAATATATCCTACTCCAATCATAGGTGCATCTATATTTAAAACATAACTTAAAAATAGATTAAAAAAATAATATCCAACATATCCCAAAGTCACATAAATTATCGGTAAACACCATTTACAAACAATTGACTCCTTTATAAAGCGTAAAAACACTCTATGAAAAAGCAGAAAAAAGAGTAAAAACGAAAATAAAAATAGATTATAGTTAATCTCTATAAATGCGATATAGATAAAGATAAAAAGATTTTCCAATCCCCTATCATCCCTCTCAAAACTATGCAAAAGGTAGTAAAAACAAAATCCAATCAAAGGGGTAAGATAGTAAAATATCGAAGAAAATGCCCCATAAATAATCGCCAATGCAAAGTAAATATAGGTGGGATTTACAGCTGTATAATTAAGGCTATTTCGTCGCATATTGGAAAGTGTTTGCATTTTATACAATCAGCCCAGATTTTGTGTTCAGGAAGAGACTCTTTTGGAATTTCAACAAATGATAATTTTTCAAAAAACTCTCTCTCATAAGTGAGTGTAAAAACTCTAGCCACACCAAGCTCTATACCCTCAATGAGAGTTCTTTTAACAAGCTCCTTACCAACCCCTTTTCCTCTTGCATCTTGTGAAACTATTAAACTTCTAACTTCCGCAAAATCATCTGCATGAATGTGAAGTGCTACAAAACCTATAAGTTTTTCATCTTCAAAACAGAGTGTATAAGACCTTATATTTGTAGCTATCTCATCGTTTGAACGAAAAAGAATTTTTCCAGATTTTACTTCAGGAAGTACTAACTCTTGCATAGAAATCACATCTTTTAATTTTGCTTTTTTATAACTTATCATTGTTCACATTTTTTGTAAAAAAGTAATTCAAAAATTTTATTGGTAGCTTTATCAATACCATTTTTCTTAAGATTTGAGATCATCAATGAAGTAGGATAATCTCTTCTTAATGCCCCTAACTCTTTTTGATTTAACTTATCTGATTTTGTAAATATCTCTAAAATCTCTTGATCACCTCTTTTTATAGATTTTAAATACTCTCGAACATCACTATCTATAGGTGTATTAGGGTGTCTTGAATCTATCAGATGTATAAAAAGACGGATTGAGCTTCGGTTTGTTATAAACTCAGTTAAACTCTTTTGCCACTGTTTTTTTTCACTTTTTGAAACTTTTGCATAACCAAAACCAGGAAGATCAACCAACCTTGCTAACATCCGCTCCTCTTTGCAAACAAATTTTATATCAAAAAAATTAATAAGCCTAGTTTTACCAGGAGTTTGTGAGCTTTTTGCTAAATTTTTTCTATTAGTTAGTGAGTTTATAAAGCTACTTTTTCCAACATTACTCCGCCCCATTACAGCAACTTCACTCATATCAGCAGGAAGTGCTAATTTTATTGAGGGAGCTGAGATTATAAACTGTGCATCTATTATTCTAACCATTTTACTCATCCACCGTGAAGATAAACTTTACAGGTTTATTTTTTGTGCCACTGATTTTTGATTTTCCGCTAACTCTGTCTATTATGATTTTTTCACCTTTTAAAATTCTATTTTTAGTTGTCTCTTTTATATTAACATTTTTACTTGCTATATATTTTTTTTTCAAAGGCCAATAGATAATCTCACCTGAAGTTCCTACAAATCTCTGTGATGAAGTTGTGATTTTAAATGAGACATTCCCTACAGCTTTGTACTTTATGGGTCTATTTTGTTTGTCAAAATCTATCTTTAAACTATCTGATTTTATCTCATCTTTACCTTTTTTTATATAAACTTTTCCTTTAAAGAGTGAGACTCTCTTTATCTCATCTGCCTCAAAACTATTAGCACTCACTTCTACTTTTTCTGCTAGAATAAATGAAAAACTAAAAACTAGAATTAGTAAAATTTTTCTCATAATTCCCTCTTTATTTCAAAACTTTTATATCTAATTTTGTTCGCTTTTATGTTGCCATTTTTCTGATCATATATAAAACCATTACCCTCTACATCTCCTCTAAGTGAAGTTAAGATAAAAGGATAAGTTGTCTTGATAATCTCTGTTTTTGTATTATATATTAAATTTTGAGTATCTATTTTCATTGAGTTGTTATTTTCATAATGAACATCTCCACTAAGCTCTATAACATCACCTTTTAATATCGCTTTATCACTTGTAATACTATTTTTAAGATTTTTATGCAAAAACTCTGTTTTAATATCAAAAATCTCAGACTTTTCTCTATATTTTAAAACACTTTTTGCCTCTAGCTTTGCAACAACTTCATCTTTTGTCAAAAGATATGCTTCAATATTTTCAAATGCAATATCTGTAAAATCTATATCTTTTCTCTCATTTTGGTTATTGTCAAAATCTTTTGTACTCAAAAAAATAATCTCTGCCAAAAACAAGACTATCACTATCGCAAATACCTTTAAAGCCACTGTTTTAAAAACCTCTCACTTAAACCATCTTTTTCGACAATTATCTCAATCATCTCACGAACAGCTCCCTCTCCGCCTTTTGCATCCAATACAACACTAACACTCTGTTTAATTTTCTCTACAGCATTTTGTGGTGCAAATGAATGTTTTGTGGAGTTTAGCATATAATAGTCATTAAGATCATCTCCAATTATAGCAACTTCATCATAGCTCAAATTCTCCTCTTCTAAAATCTCATCAAGCTTTTGCTTTTTATAACGAACTCCTTGATAGAGATGAGTTATTTTTAATTCATCTGCTCTTCTTGAGACTATACCTGATTCTCTTCCTGTGATAATTGCAGCCTTTTTTCCCATATTTATCCAAGTTACAATTGCTAAACCATCTTTGACATTAAATGATTTTATCTCATCTAAGCTTTCTGTATAGGTAATTTTACCATCTGTTAAACAGCCATCTACATCAAAAATCAACATCTCAATCATTATAAAACACCTTTTGTACTAGGGATACCAACTCTATCATTTTTTGCTACAGCTCGTCTTAGTGCTACTGCAAATGATTTAAAAACAGCCTCTACAATATGATGCTTGTTTTTACCTCTTTGGCAGATGATATGTGCTGTTATGCCTGCATTAAAACATAAAGCTCTAAAAAATTCCTCAACAAGCTCTACATCAAAATCACCAATCTTTCCATCACCCACTGCTTCAAAAACTAAAAATGCTCTATTACTTAAGTCTAATGCACAATTTACACTAGCTTCATCCATAACAACAGTAGCTTCACCAAATCTCTCAATATTTTTGATAGGGAAAATCTCTTTTTTTAAAGCCTCTCCTATTACAATCCCAACATCTTCAACACTATGGTGAAAATCTACATGTATATCTCCATCACAAACTAAAGACAAATCTAACAAAGAGTGTTTAGAAAAAGACTCTAGCATATGGTCAAAAAAACCAATGCCAGTTTTGATAGAGCTCTTTCCATTTCCATAAAGTTCTAATTTTGCTTCAATCTTTGTCTCTTTTGTCTCTCTTTTTATCTCTACCATTATTTTCAGTTCCTCACAACAAATGCACCACTAAAATGCTCTTTATCTATAAAATCTCTTGCATCTTGTAGAGTTTTAAATCCACTTAACATAACTTTGTATATGCCCTGATTATTTATATTAACCTCTTTTATAAAAACAGCATAATTAACAAAGTCATTATAACATTTTTCTTTAAGTTTTAAAGCTTTTTCTTTAGAGGAGAAAGATGCTATTTGGATTAAAAACTCACTTTTTGTTAAAAGCTCCTCCTTTTTTTCTACTTTATAGAGTTTCCAATTTTTTTTATTACTCTTCTTTACTTGCATTTTTTTATGCTCATGTTTATCAGATGCACCATCATAAACCAACACTTCAACTTTAACTTTAGCAGTTCCGTGTTTTATCATATCTATATCAGTTGCTGCTTTATAAGAGAGGTCTATTATCCGTTTCCCTACAAAAGGACCTCTATCGTTAATTCTAACAATTGTACTTAAATTGTTACTTAAGTTTGTAACTTTTACCACCGTATTTATTGGCATTGTTTTATGAGCTGCTGTTAAATCATGCATATCATAATACTCTCCATTAGAAGTCTGTTTATTATGAAAATCATCTCCATACCAACTAGCTATGCCCAAAAATGTATCACCAACATTAACAACTTGTGGATGATACTCTTTTCCAAAAACTGTATATGGTCTCATGGTTGCTCTATACATCGGATCAGTTGAAATTATCTCATTTGATATATTTTCACTATGAGATGGATATGAGTGAGGAGGTGCAAAAGGGTTTGAAAATGTACAGCCTATAAAAGTAAAAGAGAGTAAAAAAAAGATAAAATATCTGCTCAATGTAACTCCTAAATGTTTTTTATAGATATTACTAATTTATCGCTTGATTTTTAATAACACTCCCTCTTTTAAATTTTGAGGAAAATTTGGATTTAAATCTTTCAAAGTTTGAAGTCTGTTATTAAACTTTATGCTAATAGAATGAGAAGTGTCTCCTTTTTTAACTTCATAGGTAAATATCTCCTCATTTTTTACAATTAAAACTCTCTTCTTTATATCTTTTTTAACTTCAAAATTCTTAATAAGCTCTTGTGGTATATAAACATGATATGTTTTTTTATTTGAAGGTAATTTTGAATTTAACAGATGTGGATTACAAGTTTTTATCATCTGTATTGGGATATTGACCTTTTTAGAAATCTCCTCCAAGCTAATCCCTCCATCAAAAAAGACTTCAATCAGTTTTGAATTTGTACAGTTTCCAAATAGATGATTAGCATTATTTTTAACAATAATCTCATCATCATAAGCCAAAAGAGCAGCCACAATAATACGCCTCATATAGTCTCTAGTTTCAGCAGGTAGATACTTTTTTTCACCATCGAGCAAAAGCGAAATATCATCACTTCCAATCTCTTTAATAACCCTAGCAAGCCGTGTTTGACCACAATTATAAGCGATGGCTGCAAGATACCACTTACCAAATCTATCGTAAAGCTCATTTAGATACTGTATAGCTACTTTTGTGGATTTTATAGGATCTAATCTCTCGTCAATTTTACTATTTATCTCTAAATTAAACTTTTTTGCAGTCTTTGGCATAAGTTGCCAAAGACCAGCTGCATTTTTATGAGATTTTACATCTGCTAAAAACTTTGACTCAACCATCGCCATGTATAAGAATGTATCAGGAATATTTGCATCTTGCAATAACTCATGGAGATTTGGCATAAAAATATCACCTCTTTTAAGAGTTTTAAGAAAATAGATAGTTTTTAATTTATCAATATCATTTTTCATCTTGATATATTCTTTGTCATTAGCAAAAGATGGATTTATATCTAAAGAGCTCAAAATTCGAAGTTCGTCTAATTTATTTAATTTTAAACTGCCCTCTTTTGCATATAAAGTTCCTAAAAAAATTTGCGATAAAAAAAGGCAAATGTATACAATATATTTCACTAATTAACCTCTTTTGAACTCACTAAATAGGGAGTTTGTATTTTCATTTATAATCATCTTTAATTTATCCTCTTTTATCTTCAAAATTTCTGAAATTTTTGTTAGTATCAAGGTTGTAAAAAGAGGTTCATTTCTCTTTCCACGGTGCGGATGCGGAGTCAAATACGGACCATCAGTCTCTAATAAGATTTTTTCAAGAGGGATTTTTGGTAACACTTCTACCAATTTTTTAGCATTTTTAAAAGTAACTACTCCACCAATTCCAAAATAGAACCCATGTTCACTAAGGGGAAGTAAAATCTCACTAGCATTATAACAGTGAAGTACTCCGCCTACCTTTTTTGCATCCTCTTTAACAAGTATATTTCTACTATCATTTGATGCATCTCGTATATGAACAATAAGTGGTTTTTTAAGCTCTATTGCCAATTTTATCTGAGAGACAAAAGCTTCTTTTTGAATGTTTTTTTCTTCTAATTTTTCACCTTCTGCTTCAGGCAACCTATAATAGTCAAGCCCACACTCACCAACAGCTATACATTTTGGATGTGAGGCAAAAGTTTTTAAATATTCTATATCTAACTCTCTTGCATGATAGGGATGTACTCCTATACCAAAGTAAATATTCTCATATTTTTCACAAATCTCTACAGCTCTTGGTAAATCTTTTGGATCAGCACCTGGTATCAAAGATGCTTTTACACCTCCAAGTTTAGCTCTTTTTATAACCATCTCTAAATCATCACTGTATCTTGAATCATCAAGATGCACATGAGTATCAACAATCATACAACTTCCAAAATTCTAAGATAATTTTTTAAGCTAGCATCTGGATGGTATTTATTTGATACAACTTCCCTATTTTTTTGCAAAAGTTCATCTACAAGATGATATGAGTCACTATTAAATGTCAATGAATTTTCAAAATTTTCAAATATATCTACAAAAATATCTCTCTTTTTAAAAGAGATACTCATCAACTCATTATCATAAAAATAAGTATGTGACTTACAATACAAAGCAGGATACAAAGTATCATAACCACTTGAAGATGGCAAAGTTATACATCTTTTTGAAATTACCAAAAGTATAGCCTTTTGCTCATTACTTAGAAGTGAATCAGGCAGTAAAAAATCAAAATTTTTATCTTCTAAATGCTCCAATAACCTCTCCTTATCAACCAATGAAGAAGATTTTGAGTCAAATATAAAAGTAGCAGACTTAAGCTGTTTGTATGGGAGTTTTAAAAGATTGTCTACAAAATCAATCTGCATATTTAAATTTTTACCAAGATCACAATAGACTAAATTTTTATCTATATCTATATTTAAAAATTGTGTAAATTTATCAATCTCTTTTGTAGTAACTTTATCAATAACAGTAAAAAGATGGTTCCCTTCTATTGCCATCAAAGTTTTCTCATCATATCCAAATCTCCCCTCAAATCTCTCTAGCTCCTCCTCTTTATTAAACAAGATGCAGTTTGCTCTATCAAAAAGTTTTGAAACTTGTCTACTTTTTTCTACATTTTCATCATTAATTGTTAAAAAATAAGTTTTAGAAATTTTAAAGATACTATCAAGTAAAGGGGCTACACTAGATGCACATTTATATATATTAACACTATCATAGTTTTCAAGCTTTTCAAAAAGTTTTTTTAACTTTAAATTTTTTGAGAAGCCCTCAAACCTATCACTAATATCTAAAAAGTTTTTTCCCTCTTGTATCTCTATTATCTCTTCTTTTTCGGGAGTTTTATAAAGGGCAAATTTTGGAAGAAGCAGACAATGGGCTTCATTTCCACAAGAGTTTAACTGCCAAAGCCTAAATCTCAAACCTAAATCAATCTCTTCACATATAAAAAGTAGTTTCATCTCACCCTTTACTTAAAAATTTTTTCCAAAAATGGAACAACCTGTTTTTTTCTACTCATAACACCATCAAGCCACATTTTACTATCTTCCATCTTTTTATCAAATGCCTCTTCTATCTTATCGCTATCTAAACTCGCTGTTAAAAGCAAACTTCCCTCTTGCATAATATCTGTTAAAAGAAGTAAAACACTATGTCTGCCACCCTCTTTCCTTAAAACTTCAAGATCTTTTAACAATTCATCTTTCATCTTATCAAAAACAGAGATGTCAACAACTTCTAACTGACCAATGCCAACCTTAGTGCCACTCATGTTGAAATCTTTAAAATCTCGCATAATCAACTCTCTTATTGGAGTCCCCTCTACTTGTGATTTTACTTTAAACATCTCTAAACCTAACTCTTTTGGATTTAAGATATCAGCGATCAAAGCTAACTCTTTAACAGCTTTTGTATCAGCTTTAGTGCAAGTTGGAGATTTAAATATAACAGTATCACTCAAAATTGCACACATCATAATAGCTGCTATATCTTTTGGTATCACAACATCATAAAAATCAAACATCTCTTTTATGATAGTGTTTGAACACCCAACAGGTCTTATCCAAGCTTCAAGAGGAGTTGAAGTTGTCAAATCACCCAACTTATGATGGTCAACAACCCCAAGAACATTGGCTTCTAGTATATCATCTGGACAAAGAGTTAGATCAGTAGTATCTACGATAAAAACATCTTCATTGGCATATGAAGTTTTTGTTTTTGGGGGCGAAAATCCAAATTTCTCTAAGATATACCTACTCTCAGGATTTATATCTCCTTGTTTACAAGAAACAGCTTCAATTCCAAGAGAATTTTTAAGATATGCTAAAGAAATCGCCCCTATAATTGAATCTGAATCTGGTATAGAGTGTCCTACTATATATAATGGCATAATTTTTTTCCTAAATCATTTGTATTTTTCAATATTGTAGCAAAAAATTAATATTTTTTATAATTTAACCGATATTGTGAATGTAAAATATTAAAAAATAGAGAAAAGGGAAAAAATAAAATCATGGGTATTTTAAAAAATATGAATATAAAAACAATTGTAACAGTTGT
>JAMOMC010000192.1 GCA_027068765.1 Campylobacterales bacterium | reverse complement strand
CTTTGTTTGGTACTGTTAATTTATATATCACTCCAAACTCATCTGAAATCTTCTCTTTTATTGTTAAGTATCCTGTTTGCCATAAAAGAGCTATAAGATCTATATAATCAACATCAAAACTATCAAGTAAGGCATCTGTAGCTTCATAGTTTTCTATTTCTGGTATGAAGTATTGTCTCTGTTTTAGAAGTTCTATTAAAAAGCTTGGATTTCCTGTGCTCCACCAGTAGTTTCTATAGTCAAACTGTTTTGAGATAAAGAGTAAGATATCAAATGGGTTGTAAACTTTATCTCCCATATAGTTATATCCGTTGTACCACTCTTTTAGAAGTTCCAAATCAACACCTTTTAGGTGTTGTTTGAAAGTAGTTTTTATATCACTATGTGTATATCCGCATATAGTTGCATAGTTTGCATCTACTGTTATATCTTCTAGGTTATTTAATCCACTAAAGAGATTTACTTTAGAGAACTTACTAACTCCTGTTATGAAAACAAACTTTATATATTCGTCAGAATCTTTTATAACTGAGTAGATATTTTTTAACTCATCTCGCATCTCTTTGGCTATTTGTTTATTTGTTATGTTATCTAGTATTGGTTTATCGTATTCGTCTATTAGGATTACTACTTTTTGGTTATATTTTTCATATGCTACTCTGATTAACTCTTTTAGGCATTTTTTCTCTCTATTTCTATTTGTGCAGTTTAGTTTTAGCTCTCTCTCATTATCTTCTAGTAAGTCTTGGATGGTTAGTTTTAGCTCTTGTGCATCTTTATGTACTCCAGCACCAAAGCTTATCTTTATGACAGGATATGTTATATTAAAATCCCATTTATCGTAGATATAGAGTCCTTTGAATAGTTCTTTATTTCCTTCAAAGATGTTTTTTAGAGTATCTAAAAATAGTGATTTGCCAAATCGTCTTGGTCGTGAGAGAAAGTAGTATCTTCCTCTGTCTATGAGATTGTATGCTATTTGTGTTTTATCTACATAAGTATAATTCTCTTTGATAATATCTGAAAATGTCTGTATGCCTATTGGTAGTTTTTTCATAAATA
>JAMOMC010000191.1 GCA_027068765.1 Campylobacterales bacterium | reverse complement strand
TAAGTAATCATTCAAAACAAATTTCAAATTCATCACCATAATTATTAATAATTTTTTCAACATAATTTTTCATATTTGTAGTTGACTCATAAGCATCAAATTCAATCCAATAATATTTCATAAACTTCCATAACATCTCTATAGGGTTTAATTCGGGGGAGTAAGGAGGAAGATAAAAAAGTGTTAATCCTTTAGATTTCCATTCATCAATTTTTGCTTTAAATTTTTTACTCGTGTGGATAGAAGCATTATCTAAAACTACTACTGTACTTGTTTTAATTTGTTTGGCAAATTGATTAAAAACTTCAATAACAACATCTGCATTAACCCTATAATAGGTGTGAGTAGCAAATAATTTTGAGTTATTGATATTTAAAAATCCAAGTACATTTAAATTTCTTGACCTCTTTGCTGATATGCTAAGTGTCTTACCAATACTTGACCATGCATATGGTAAATTTGGTGTTAGGTTAAATCCACTTTCATCGAAATAGTAAAGATCTAACACTCCTGATGAGGCAAAAGTTTTTAGTGTTTGTAAATCTTTTTTCTTATCATTATAGAACTCTTTATCGGGCTTCTTAGCTGTGCTCTTGCGGACTCTTTTGTAACTTAGTTTAAGTTCTTTTTTAAAAACCTTTTAAAAGTTTCATAGCTAACCTCTATTCTTATCTCTTTTAGAGTAAGTGCATATGCTTTTTTAGGTTGATGTGGATAATCATCTATATGTTTTTTGATGATCTCTTTATGAAGCTTAGCTGTTAACAAAGGTTTCCTTCCATCACCCTTCTTTCGATAAATACTACTCATGCCCCGTTTTTTCCACTCTTTTATCCAATTGTATACTGTTCTATTGGTTACATCAAAAATCTCTGCAATTTCATTTTTACTTTTACCACTATTTAGGAGTAAAATTGCATGTGATCTTGTTCGTGATTGTTTGGATAAACCATTCTTCCTCAACTCTGCTAACTCTTTTAAAATTTCTTGGTCTATTGTATTGTTATCTTTCATTTTTAGATATTAGTATATTTTTGATAAATTATGAAAATAGTTTTGTTTGATTACTTA
>JAMOMC010000190.1 GCA_027068765.1 Campylobacterales bacterium | reverse complement strand
ATTTTATGTAAAATTTCTGGTATTTTCATCACTTCTCCAAAGAGCTTTAACTATCTAATAAGCTTTTAATCCATAAAAATAACTAAAAACCTGTGAAGTACTTTTAGAGATAAGCTTATCCATTATTTTATCTATCTTATCTTTTTTCTTCCACACAGGGTCTGTAACTTTGCTTAGTTTTTCAATCTCTTTTGTCGCAGAAAATATAGAACCAACCTCATCAATAAGCCCAACATCTTTTGCCATTCTTGCTGTAAAAACATGAGCATCTGCATATGTGTGACTCTTATTTATATCTAAATTCCTGGCATTTGCAACATCTGTTACAAACATATCATAAGTATCATTTACCATAGTCTCTAACTCTTGCCTCTCATAATCTAACCACTCTCTTGTTGGAGTTCCAATTTGTTTAAATTTTCCAGCTTGTATACTTTGCTCTTTTATGCCGATTTTATCAGCCAACTCTTTAAAATTTGGACTTTGAAAAAGCACACCAATAGAGCCAATCATAGCTCCTGGATTTGCAATAATCTTATCACTATAAATCGAAGCATAATAACTCCCACTTGCCATAATTCCAGCAGCATACGAAATAACAGGCTTTTTCTCTTGAAGCCTTTTAATAGCCAAAGCTATCTCAATCGAAGGAGCAACAGCACCTCCTGGAGAGTTAACAACCATCAAAACACCTTTTATATTTGACTCTTCTGCCATTTTTAACTCTTGTAAAAAATTAGCACTATCAAATATCGGACCATTTAGCTCAATCTTCATCAAATTTGGCTTATGCATCTTCTCACCACTTGGCAATCCAAAAATCAAAAACAGTATCACTAAAAATAGCAATGACTTAAAATAGTTTTGAATAAACCCCAAAATTGCCGTAATTGGCGAAAACAGTTTTTTAAAAAAATTCATAATATCTCTTCCCCTTTAATAAATAATCTATCTACTTTTTTAACATTTAATATAAGATGCAGTGCAATATCTTCAATATTTTCCAACTTATGTGAAAATGAAACAGATATTATATCTGCATCTTTAGAATTTTGCAAAACTCCTGCATCT
>JAMOMC010000189.1 GCA_027068765.1 Campylobacterales bacterium | reverse complement strand
AACTATATTGTATATTTTTTTAAAAATCTTTTTAAGATTTGAGGTGATACTTTTTTAACTCTCTTGGGCTCTGTATTGAGAATAATACAGCTCTCTTTAACACTATTATTTTTAATAAGTTGTTTAACTTTATCTATATCATTACTATTTAACGCTGGTTTTCTGCCGCGACCTGATAAATTGCAAAGATGCAAAGATAATAATTGCACATAAATTTTTAGAACGAGGGAAACTAAGTGAGATACCAGCAACTAAAGAGCTACTAAAAGATAATTTTTTTAGCAAAGAGAGACAAATATTTTCATTCGATGCTCTACTAACCCAAGTAGATATACTCGCGCATGAGAGAAATTACAAAAGCAGAAGAAGAGCTATATAAAGAGACGGCAAAAATATTAAAAGGTACCCAGAGACGAGTATTTATGGTTCGTGTGGTAAAGACATTGGGACATGGAGGACAGTATTATGTGGAGAGAGAGTTTCATTGGAATCATGAGACAATAAAAAAGGGGAAACAGGAGTTAGAGACAGGAGAGCCAATAGTAGATAATTTTTCAGCACGAGGAACAAAAAGAGTAGAGGAAAAATTACCAAACTTGTTAGATGATATAACAAGTATATATAGTAGATGGAGAAGCACAAACAGACCCAACATTTAAAACAACAGAACTATTTACAAGAATGACATCAAGAGAGGTTCTAAATCAGTTGATTATTCAAAAAGGGTATAGTAGTGAAGAGCTTCCATCAGAAGAGACAATAAGAAAAAGGCTTAATGAATTAGGCTATTCATTGAAGAAAGTCACAAAAGTAAAACCAAAAAAAAATTCCAGAAACAGATGAAATTTTTGAAAACTTAGCAAAAGTTCATGAAAACAATAAAGATAATGAGACAATATTACGAATATCATTGGATGCGAAAGATAAAGTCAGAATAGGTGAGTTATCAAGGGGAGGTTCTAGCAGAGTTGAAACTAAGGGACTTGACCATGATTTTTATGATGAGACCATCACTCCATTTGGTCTATTTCTCCCTGATTTCAATAAAACTTATCTATACATGAATCAAAC
>JAMOMC010000188.1 GCA_027068765.1 Campylobacterales bacterium | reverse complement strand
AGATGATAAAAAATCTCTATCCACATTTGTGATAGACAATAAAAAAGATTTAAAACATCTACAAAATGAAGTAGAAAATTTTGTGGAGTATATACGAAAAAAATATCCAAATATTAAGATATAAGAATTATAGTTTAATCTAATCTGAAGTTAGTGTTTTAATAAATATTCCCTATATTAGTGTTAAAAGTCTTTCTAGCGATAACATGGTTTAAAACTGAGGTAAGTTAAAATTGTGTACAATGGGCTTATTATGATTAGATTAAAAGAGCAACAACAACATACCATCAAACAATTTGCTTGGGAGATTTTTGATAGTTCTAAGGTGATGATATTTGGTTCTCGTGCTGATATGGCTCAAAAAGGTGGGGATATAGATATTTATATCCAAACTGATAAAAAAGAGGATATTGCATTATGACACTTGAACAAGTAATAAAAGAGCTTGATATGCATTTTAGTAGAATTGATGCAGTTTTACCAGAGCTTAAAAGTTATCTTCCATTGTGTGAGAGTGATTTTCAAGAGATAGAAAAGATAAAAACTATTGATTTTTTTATCTATCGCTTTACAAAAGTTCAAGATAGAATGGGTGAAAAATTATTTCCCATCATTCTAAAAGAACTACAAGAGTATAAAAGCAGTATGTCCTTGATTGATGTTTTGCATAAGCTGGAGAAACTGGAATTATTAGATAGTAGTGATACATGGATAGACTATAGAAAACTTAGAGATACACTCACACATGAATACCCTGATAATGAAGATGAGATGATAGAATCTATCGTACTTGCTATAAAAGTTTATGAAAATTTAAAAAAGATATATGCCAAGATATTGGATAGAGTTTAATATCTATTTAAAAAAACCATTATTTTACAATAACTTCATAAAGCCCTAAAATAAGGCTTCTTTTTCTTTGCTATAAAATAATGGTATAATTTTCTAAATGCAAGTAATAGCTTCATTTAGAGGCAAAATTTTGCTGTAAACTGCCGAATAGGTAGCTTAGAAATCTATATTTGGAATTTGCAAGTGGCTCATAGTTTTATATTAATTAGCTAAAATAGATGCTTTTTAATAAAGGTAAAATAATATGGATCTTCGAAAAACACCAACCTATGTAAGTTTACAAATTTTATATGTATTTTTAGCTTCACTTCTGATGGTATACCATGCAACTCAACACTATCAGATAAGTGGTGGTTCTTTGTTTGGAAACTTCTTTACTTTTGGAGAAGCTGCTGAAGATATGCTTTTTGTTTTGATGGGGTTTACTGTTTTTTATACTTCAAACAAATACATCATCAATGGGAAAGGGCTAAAAGAGTATCTTATAAAAAATCTATCTCGTATTTTTTTAATCTACTGGCTACTTATCTTTATACCTGGTCTAATTGCTTGGTTTGTAAATCCTGAAATCCACTCTAGCATAGCTCGCTTAGAAGCGGATAGGATTTGGGAGACTGCTTTTATGTGGTTTGGACATCCTAGAATTGCTGTTATCACTTGGGTTCTTACTCATTTGGTCTTTTTTGTGATTGTTTTTGGCTTAGCGATAATCTCTAAAAAATTTATGCTTTTATGGGCTATTTTACTTGGAGTTTCATTTATAAACCTTATAGATAGAGTATTTATAGGATCACAAATCTTTGGTGAAGATGTGCTTTATAGGGTTTTTAGCCCTCACAATCTTGAGTTTGCTTTTGGAGCTTTTGCATACTACTTTTTTCAAAAAGGTTATAAAATTGAGAGATATAACCTATTTTTAGTTTTTGCAATATCTGTCTTTTTTGCCATTGGCACAATACATGCTTATACTGAAGTTGATTTCTATAAATCTAGAGTTTTAGTATTTGGTCTTGCTTCTCTTTTGATGGTGATTGCAGTTGTAAATTATGGTAAATTTAAACCTGCTCCTGCTAATAATTTCATATATAAATTAGGAGAAGCGGAGTACATAATGCTTATGATCCATGGACCTATGTTGTCGATTGTAGATTTTAAATTTGCAGTGCATGTTAGTTATGGTTGGATTGTTACTTTGGTGGCTATATTTGCTATATTTGTAATTAGCTATCTTATTCGTATTAAATTAGAAGAGCCATTGTTGACATTTTTATATAGGAAATGTTCGCTAAAATAGAGAAAAAATAAGAAAAGAGTGTAGATGCAACTAACAAAATATAATGCAAGTGGAAATGATTTTATCATTTTTCACACTTTTTTAAAAAAACCAAGAGCTAATCTAGCAAAAAAACTATGTAACAGACAAAGCGGTATAGGCGCTGATGGATTGATAGTTATTCTTCCCCATAGCTCTTATGATTTTGAGTGGGAGTTTTACAACAGCGATGGAAGTGTTGCTGAAATGTGCGGAAATGGAAGCCGTGCTGTAGCTCACTATGCTTTTTCAAATAACTTATGTGAAAAACAGATGAAGTTTTTAACCCTTTCAGGTGTTATCGAAGCTACTGTTGAAGATGATAAAGCAGAAGTTAAATTAACCAAAGCAAAACTCTTAGATAGTGTCATAATTGAAGAGGGTTTTAAGTGGAGACTTATAGATACCGGTGTCCCTCATCTTGTCACTTTTGTAGATGATTTGAAACTATTTTCAAAAGATATAGCCAAAGAGATGCGAGATAAATACGATGCAAATGTAAACTTTGCCAAAATAGATAGCGAAAATAGAACACTCCACATCAGAACTTATGAGAGAGGTGTAGAGGATGAAACTAAAGCTTGTGGAACGGGCATGGCGGCTTGTTTTTATGCAGCTTTAGAAGATAAAAATGTTGATGAAGTGACAAAAGTCTACCCAACTAGCAAAGAGGAACTTTTACTATCGATGGTTGATGGTGTAATTTACTTTAAAGGAGCTGTTAAAAAAGTGTTTGAAACTTCATTTTATATAGAGTTAAAATAAATTAAAGATTTTTTCATTTCTACCGATACATATGCTACGACCAAAAAAACTCAAAGGACAAGCACATGTTTTCAAATCTAACAATCAGAACCAAGCTAATAACTTTAACATTGATTCCCTCACTGTTAATTATATTTTTCACAGGCTCAATAATTTTTAATGATTTAGTCATAAAAGAGGATGTTGCAAAAGTAAAAGAGTTATCACAGCTAAGTAAAGAGATAAGTCTCATACTACATGAGACTCAAAAAGAGAGAGGTGCAAGTGCTGGATTTGTTGGCTCAAATGGAGTAAAGTTTAAAGAAAAACTTGCAAACCAACGAAAATTAACTAACAAACAAAAAAAGAAATTTATAGAGTTTATAGATAATTTCCAATTTTCTAATTTTCCAAATGAATTAAAAAGTAGAACAGTTACATTGTTAAAAGATTTAAATCGTCTTGACAATATGAGAGAGAAAATCTCAACACTAAATATTGAGTTAAAAGATACAGTTGCTTACTATACAAATATGAATGCAAAGATGCTCAGTATCGCAAGTAATAATACAAGAAATTCTCCTCAAAATGAAATCACAAAAGCACTAGCCTCTTATTTTGTCTTTTTAGAAGCAAAAGAGAGAGCTGGAGTTGAAAGAGCTGTTATGAGTGGTGTTTTTGCAAAAGATAAATTTACAAGTAAATCTCACCATACATTTGTAGACTTGCTAGGAGAACAAAATGCTTTTATAAAAACTTTTAAAGGTTTTGCACCAAATGAGCTTTTTTCATTTTATGAGAAAAAGATGGATGCACAAAGTGTCAAAGAGGTTCAAAAAATGAGAGATATAGCTATACAAAAAGCAACTGTTGGAGAATTTGGTGTTGATAGTGTATATTGGTTTGAACAAATTACTAAAAAGATAAATATCTTAAAAGAGATTGATGATGAGACGGCTAAATATCTTGATCAAAATATCGAAATATTTGAAGATGAAGTTACTTCATCACTACTACTTCACTCTATTTTAGCAACTATTGCAATTTTATTTAATATCTTATTTGCAATCTCTTTAATTAAAGGGATAAACAACTCCATCTCAAAACTTAAACTGAAAATTGAAGATATAGTTGGTACAAAAGATTTAACAAATATTATCGATGTTTCAAGCAGTGATGAGATAGGCTCAATTGCAAAATCTGTACGCTCTTTGGTGGTTGGTACATCAGATGCCATAAGCCATGCTCAAAGTGGAACTAAACAAAACCAAGAGGCTACAGACAAAATAGACAATATATTTCAAGATATAACTCAAAATATCGAGAGTGAAGCTAAGATGATTGAGGAGACTGCAAATAGCGCAAGAGAGCTACAAGATACACTATCTAGCTCAACAGATGAAGCAAATATAACAAAAGATAATATACAGCAAGCTCAAGATAAGTTAGAGAGTGCTAGAGAAAAAATTTTAAATATGATAGAAAAAATGAGTGATAACTCTCATAGTGAAATAGAGTTAGCCGAAAAACTAAATCAATTAAGTGGAGATGCTGAGCAAGTAAAATCTGTGCTTAGTGTTATAAGTGATATTGCAGACCAGACAAACCTACTCGCTCTAAATGCAGCAATTGAGGCAGCAAGAGCTGGAGAACACGGAAGAGGTTTTGCAGTAGTTGCTGATGAAGTTAGACAACTAGCTGAAAGAACACAAAAGTCACTTAGCGAAATTAATGCAACTATAAGTGTAATCGTTCAAGCAATCATAGATACGAGTGGAGAGATGAACAAGAATGTAGAGAACATAAGCATTCTCACACAAACATCAAATGAAGTTCATCAAGAAGTTGACGAAGTGAGCGAAGTCATGAAAACAGCTGTTGATAATGTCCATACAACAACAACTAAGATAGTAGAATCTTCAAAAATGATGAAAACATTTGTCTCCACTATGCAAGAGATAAAATTATCTTCTTCTGAAAATAGAGATAGTATCTTTGGTGCTACACAAACAACAAAAGAGCTTAAAAATACAGCAAATGAACTTAAAAGCTCTCTTGCTGAGTTTACTTGTAGAGTTCATTAAAAAAAGAGAGTGTAAAAAATGGGTGCATAAAAGCACCCTATTTTAAGTAGAACTTATTTTACAGCATCTATAACTTTGCTAGCAGCTCCATCTGTTTTATCATCAGCTACATCTACCGCTTTGTCAATTGCTTTATCTTTTAAAGAATCTGTTGTACCCACACTAGTTGCATCTTTTGCAACATCAGATGCACCACCACTTACTGCATCTTTTGCACCATCAGCAACTGAACCTGCTGCATCTGTAACTCCAGATACCGCTCCACCAGCCACATCAGCAGCACCTGATGCTACACCACTAACAGCACTTGTTGTCCCGTCTGCAACTGCACTTGCTGCACCCTTTGTTGCATCCACTACTGCATCTTTTGCTGAACACCCTGCAAATAAAACCGCAGCAACCACTGCTCCTGAAATTATTTTAATCATTCTTCTTCCTTTGTTAAGTAATTTATTTCTTCGAATAAGATTATATTTACATATAGCTTAAATTCACTTATATCTCTTTTTTTATCTTCACCGCCAATTGATGTACTGCCATCGCATAATAGGCACTATGGTTATATCTGGTGATAACATAAAAGTTTTTTGCCCCATACCAAAGCTCATCGTAACTTTTGCGACTCAATTTTATAAGTCTTACTTTATCAAAATAATTCCATTTTCCATATTTTGGCTCTATTCCTACAAGCTTTGAGCGATGATATTTTTTGTTATATCCTGTTTTGTATTTTTTAAATCTATCTCCCTTATACGAAACTCTTGTAGCAACCTCTTCATTTTTTTTCCAACCGTGTTGTTTTAAATAGTTTGCAACACTAGCTATTGCATCTACAGGATTTTGTAGACTGATTTTGCCATCATTATTAAAATCAACTCCATAAGCTTCATAATTACTAGGCATAAACTGACTAAGACCAATAGCTCCTGCAAATGAGCCTTTTACATTTTTAGGATTAAATTTTTGACGATATGAGAGCAAAATAAACTTTTCTAACTCTCTTTTAAAAAACTTATTTCTTCTATTTTTTTCAAAAGCTAAAGTTGTTAAAGTATCAAATACTGGATATTTACCAACATTTCCACCATAAACACTCTCTATTCCAATAATCGCAGCCACATAATGAGAGGGAACGCCATAATCTTTTTCAACTCTTTTAAATGTGCTTTTATATTTTTTTATAAATTCTACCCCTTGCTCAGTTCGTCTTTGTGTTACTTTGTATTTAACATAACGATCCCATGCACCGTGAAGTGGATATAGTTTTTGTGCCTTTTTGCTCGGCTTTTTTTTAGTTTTTTCAGCATAAAAACGAAGAGGAGCTTTTTGCATCTTAACTTTGGAAAAAAGCTTTTCTAAATAATGCCTTTTAAAATTATGCTCTTTTACCATCATGTTAATAAACTCTACAGTTTTTGGATTCAAATTGTAGTTTTTAGCATGCAATGAAATAGCAAAAACAGATATAAGTATTAAAATCAGTCTCAAGATATAGCCTTTACTTAATTATACAATTAAAAAATAAATTTATATAATCTTCCATTATAAAGTCTTATAATATAATTTTTTATTATAAATGAAAATAATTTTTACTTATAATATTTTAATAATTATTATAGTATTATACTATTTAAAATTTTTAAACTAAGGAGTATACATGGCAAGAGTGGTGATAATGGGAGCTGGTGTTTCAGGACATACGGCTGCATCATTTTTACAAGATTGGATAGGCAAAGAACATGAAGTTGTAGTAGTAACTCCAAACAGCAAATGGAACTGGATACCATCAAATATTTGGGTAGGTGTAGGAGAGATGTCAAAAGAGGATGTAACTTTTGATCTTGCTCCAGTGTACGAAAAAGTAGGTGCCACATTTAAACAGGCAAAAGCACTCTCAATTCATCCACAAGGGGGAAAGGATGCTATATCTCCTTATATAACAATAGAGTATACAGACTCTTCAAAAAGTGGTGAAAAAGAGGTTGTAACTTATGATTATCTCATAAATGCAACTGGACCCAAACTAAATTTTGCAGCAACTGAGGGTTTAGGACCAGATAGCGGAAACACTGTTTCAGTTTGTACAGCTGAGCATGCTGAACATGCGAGCAAAGAGCTCCAAGCTTGCATAGAAAAGATGAAAAATGGTGAAAAACAAAAATTCTTGATAGGAACAGGTCATGGTATGTGTACTTGTCAAGGTGCAGCATTTGAGTATATATTTAATGTTGAGTTTGTATTAGCAAATGCAGGTGTTAGAGATATGGCTGAAATCACTTGGATATCAAATGAATCATTTTTAGGAGATTTTGGAATTGGCGGACTACATATAAAAAGAGGTGGTTATGCAGCTTCCAGTAAACTTTTTGCTGAATCAATTTATGCTGAAAGAGATGTAGGTTGGATTATAGGTGCACATGTAAATAAAGTAGAAAAAGGTAAAGCACATTATGAACTATTAGATGGCACAATGGATGTAGAAGAGTTTGATTTTGCTATGCTTATACCACCTTTTGCAGGTGTAGGACTTAAAGCATTTGATAAAAATGATAACGATATAACAGCTGATATTTTCGCAGCAAATGGGTTTTTAAAAGTTGATGCAGACTATACACCAAAACCTTATGAAGAGTGGAAAGCATCTGATTGGCCAAGGAACTATCAAAATCCAACATACAAAAATATCTTTGCAGTTGGTATAGCATTTGCACCTCCTCATCTCATCTCAAAACCTATGAGTTCACCAAATGGTACTCCAATAAACCCAACACCTCCACGAACTGGAATGCCTTCTGCTATGATTGGTAAAGCGGTTGCAAAAAGTATCAGAGATATGATAATAGAAGGCAAAAGTGAACCAACTCATACAGCAAGTATGACTGAGATGGGAGCGGCTTGTGTTGCATCTACAGGAAAAAATTTCTTTAGTGGTACAGCAGCAGCACTTACGGTCTATCCTGTTGTTCCTGATTTTGAAAAATACCCAGGAATTGGAAGAGATCTTAACCATACATTTGGAGAGATTGGGCTTGCGGGACACTGGATAAAACATCTACTTCATTACGGCTTTTTATGGAAAGCCCAAATGAAGCCAGGATGGAAGTTTATTCCAGAGTAGAGATGATTTATCAATTTAATTAAAATAAAAAAGAAGGAAAAAGATGGAAACAAAAGAGAAAAGTCAAACACCACATGTGAAACATATCGAACCTTATACAGCAGAGTTTGAGACTATGGTCCCTACAGGTATGGTGAAATTTTTCAGAACTTGTGTTATTTGGCAATTTATTAGATTTATTGCTTTAAATATAAAAATGACACTTGTAATTTTAAAATCTCATAAATAAAAACTTAATTTAAGAGGGTGAAATTCCCTCTTTATAAACCTTAGCACACCCCTTAGCCAAATCTCTAACTTTTAAAATATAATCTTGTCTTTGAGTAACAGAAATAGCCTTTCTTGCATCTAGTACATTAAAAGCGTGAGATGCTAAAAGACAATAATCATAAGCTGGAAGTGCTAGTTTGTTATCAAGACAGAGTTTACACTCATTATAAAAATCATCAAAGTGCCTAAAGAGCATATCGACATCTGCAACTTCAAAGCTATATTTGCTAAATTCAAACTCATTTTGTTTGTGAACATCTCCATAAGTTGTCACACCATATTCACTTTCATTCCAGATTATGTCATAGATACTATCTTTATCTTGAAGATACATTGCAAGTCGTTCAGTCCCATAAGTAATCTCAACGGCAACACTCTCACAAGCAAATCCACCAACTTGCTGAAAATATGTAAACTGAGTAATCTCCATACCGTCAAGCCAAACTTCCCAACCAAGCCCCCAAGCCCCCAAAGTTGGAGCCTCCCAATTGTCCTCAACAAAACGAATATCGTGATTTTTAAGATCCAAACCAAGAGCCTCTAAACTTTTTAAATACAACTCTTGAATATTGTCAGGACTTGGCTGAATAATCACCTGAAATTGATAATATATCCCCAAGCGATTAGGATTTTCACCATATCTACCATCTGTTGGACGACGAGATTGTGCTACATAAGCAGCTCTCCATGGTCTTGGGTCTAGGGTTTTTAAAAAAGTAGCTTTATGAAAAGTCCCTGCACCTGAAGGCATATCGTAAGATTGAAGTATATTACAACCTTGATCTGCCCAATAGCTTTGTAGTTTTAGTAACATTTGTGAAAAATTTATTGATTTAGTCATACTCTTTTTTCTATTTTTTATAATTTTCTACTGCTTTATTCCACATTAGCTTATATTTTCGCTTTGTGAACTCTAACTCTTCTTGTAGAATTTTTATCTGATTAGTTAGTGTTTCGACCGTTTGTCTATCTTCTGTGTGAACATCTTGGATAGATTTTATGATCTCTTTTAAAAACTCATTTTCAGATCTTAACTGTTCAAGTGTAGCCTCTTTTGCATCTACCACCTGTTCATGAAGATGAAGTACCGCTTGAAATGAATTTTTTACAAATTCGCTTGTGGCTACATTTGTATCTCTTTTTGTGCTAATTACTTCAAGTTCATCTGTGCTTTGCATATGAAATCTACAATCTTATCTCAACATCCAAAGAATCACTCTCAACTTTTTTAGATTTTAAAATACGGTCTTCTTCAAGCTTAACTCTCAAATCATTGTCTTCCAAAGATAAAATCTGCATAGCAAGATATGCAGAGTTTATAGCTCCTGCTTTTCCCATAGCAACAGTAGCAACAGGCATACCTGAAGGCATCTGAACAGTGCTAAGCATTGCATCCATGCCATCCATCACTCCACCCTTCATAGGAACACCAATAACAGGTTTTACAGTGAGAGCAGCAACAGCTCCAGCTAAATGAGCCGCCATTCCAGCTGCACAAATAAAAACTCTCGAACCTCTTTTTTCAGCATCTTTTATATAGTGTTGAGTTCTCTCAGGACTCCTATGCGCTGATGATATTATAAGCTCGTGTAAAACTCCAAATTTCTCTAGTGTATTAGCACACTCAACCATGACACTAAAATCACTCTTACTTCCAATAACGATAGCTACAAACTTCATAAAAATCCCTCTTTAAAATATTTAAAGACTATTCTATCAAAATTTTTCTAAGCAATTACAAGATCGCTAATAATTTTATTTTTACCACTTTGTTTTGCACTATACAAAAGCTTATCCGCATCATCAATCATTTTTGATAATGTCATAGACTGTTTTGTAGCAACTCCTATTGAGACAGTGTAACTGATATATTTATCATTTTCTACTCTAATCATTTGTTTTGCAACTTTTTTACATATCTGATCTAAAAATTTTGAAGCAAAAAAAGGAGATATATCTTTTAAATACAAAACAAACTCTTCCCCACCAAAACGGGCAACCATATCTTGCCCTTTTACATTATCAGTCAATAATTTTGCCAATGATTTTATAACCTCATCACCCATAACATGTCCATAAGTGTCATTAATAAGCTTAAAATTATCAATATCTATCATAGCAACAGCACAAGAGTTTTGCTCTCTTAATGCTATTGAAAAATAGTGCTCTGCTTGTTCAAAAAAGTATTTTCGATTTGATACTTTAGTCAAAAAATCAGTATTTGCAATCTCTTCTAGTTTAATGACATTTTCTAATGCTTCTGCTGTATTATTTATACGGCAGATAAACTCCTCTTTTATAAAAGGTTTTTTTATAAAATCATTTGCACCGTGTTTTAAAAAAGAGATAGAACTACTCTCATCACTAGAAATGCCAACAACCGCAATTTTATTTTTAGAGAAATTCCGCCTAATAATTTTTAAAAACTCCACACCATTTAAATCTGCCATATTATAATCAATAATAACAATCTTAATATCAGGATTTTTTTCAATAGTTTTAAGTCCCTCTAATGGAGAAATTGCAGGAAAAACCTGAAACAATTGATTTTTTAAAAACTTATCTAACTGCTTTAAAACTACCTTAGAATCATCTACAACAAGTACTTTTGTTTTACTGTTTTCCAAAACTCTATCAATTAAAGAGACAATATAATTTAAAGATTCAGGAGACTCTTTTAAAACAAAATCAACAATATTTCTCTTAGAAAAATTACGATTAGTCTCGCTATTGTAATCCGCCGTCATGATGATACTAGGTATATTTTTATTTAATACAAAATCAACCATAGTTGTATCATCCATATCTGGCAAATGCACATCTAAAAGTGCTAAAAAATAATCAGGATTTTCCTCTATCAACTTTTTTGCATCTTTAAATGTAGAAGCAATGTCAACAGAAATATTTAAATTTCGATTAATTTTTTTTAATAAAAATGAACAGATTGGTTTTGAATCTTCAACCAAAAGTATCTTATACACCAAAAGCCTTTTATAATTTTTTTCTACTTAATATATCGACAATTAGCAAAAAAAATTTAGGAGAGTTGTCTTAAAATAGTAAAAGATGGTAAAAATGCTGGTAATTTAATTGGTAAAGTATAGCCACTATGCACACTCTCTAACTCTTTACCCGTATTTGTAATAATTTTATAAAACTTGATATATGGCTTTGTATCTTTTATATATATTTTACCAATCTCATTTTCAACCTCTTGCACATTTTCACCCTCTGGCAAAATCATCTCTATCTCAACATTTGGATAAGTTTTATATTTACACATAAAATACTCCCCATTTTCAAGCACAAGCCCACTAACTTCATAAGTCCCATCACTTATAGCTGTTTTTAAATTTTGTGTATCAACTCTCTCGTGTGGGCGTTGCACCAAATAAGCATCACTAAAGCCACGATTTTTAGTCGTATTTAACTCTTCTTCATATTTTTTTGCATCATAATTTCCTGCATAAAAATCATCTATCGCCATTTTATAAGTTCGTGCAGTAACAGCCGCATAATAAGCACTTTTAGTCCTACCTTCAATTTTTAATGAAGAGATTACTCCACTTTTTAAAATCTCATCAACATAAGCACTCATATTCATATCTTTTGCATTCATGATGTGTGTTCCACCCTCATCTTGTTCAATTTTAAAAAGTGTTCCACTATCTGGATTTTCAGCATACAGAGTATAATCAAAACGGCAATCATTTGCACAACTTCCACGATTTGGAACTCTTCCACTTTGAACTGAGCTAATAAGACACCTTCCACTATAAGCAAAACACATCGAACCGTGAACAAATACCTCTAACTCTAACTTTGGCAGATGCTCCTTTATCTTTATAAGATCTTTTAAACTAACCTCCCGAGCTGCGATTATCCTCTCTACTCCCATCTCATAATAAACCTCAGCATCTAGATAATTAAGAACATTCGCCTGAGTTGAAAGATGAATTGGAATATGCGGGGCAATCTGATGAGCAAGTTTAACAACTCCTGGAGTAGAAACGATAATCGCATCTGGACTCATACTAGCCATCTTCTCGATATGTTCGCCTAAAAGTTTTATCTGATTGTTAAAAGGAAAACCATTTATAGTTACATAAATCTTTTTATTTTTACTATGAGTGTATTTAATAGCTTCTAAAAAACTATCATAATCAAACTCTTTACCTGAGCGAATACGAAGTGAAAAGTGACTAACTCCACCATAAACTGCATCTGCTCCATAAGCTAATGCTATTTTCAATTTTTCAAAATTACCAGCTGGTGAGAGAAGTTCTACTTTTTCCACAAAATTATCCTTAATTATGAAAGGATAGCTAGATATTTCTTATGCTACACTATAAAAAAATTTAAGATTTAAAATGAGTGTAAAAACAGATAGCAAAAAGATTCTCTACTCTAAAGGAGATAATGACGAATGTTACACACCTAGTTATGCAGTTTCTCCTATATTAGAGTTTATCCCAAAAGATAAGATTATCTGGTGCCCTTTTGATAAAAAAGAGAGCCAATTTGTAAAACAGATATCTTGTATCAATGAAGTTGTTTATAGCCATATAGATAATGGAGAAGATTTTTTTGAGTATGAGCCTGAAAATTGGGATATCATAATCTCCAACCCACCATTTACAAAAAAGAGGAGATATTTTGAAAGAGCATTAAGTTTCAACAAACCATTTGCACTAATAATGTCAAACACTTGGCTAAATGATGCCGCTCCAAAACAGCTCTTTAAAGATAAAGACTTACAACTTTTAATGTTTGATAAGCGGATGAAGTTTATAAGCCCCGATGGAAGAGACAATAGTAAAATAACCTTTAGTAGCTCATACTTTTGTTATGATTTTCTACCTAAACAGATAATTATGAGAGAGCTTAAAACATAAGTACAGCTTTTTAAGCTGTAACTTTTGCTTCTTCAGCCTCTTGTAGTTTTTTTAATTTTTTATTTGTATAAAATGTTCCAAGTGGTATAAGTGAAGCTATAAAAAGAAGTGTTCCATATTTAAAATCCCATTTATATGCTTTCATCGCCATCAAAAGAAGTATTACATATGCTATAAATAGAACTCCATGAGCCATTCCAACTACCTTTACAGCAAGTTGGTACTCAAAAATATATTTTAAAGGCATTGCAACCAAAAGAAGTATCAAATATGAAGTTCCTTCTATATTTCCTATTGTCCTAAATTTGTGAAGTAGTGATGTCTTCATAAGTTTTCCCTTGTTTTTAAACTTTATAATACAATATCTTTCTTAATAGAAAATAATACTAATTTTGTCTTAATTATTAAAAAGCAAAAGTTTTTCTATATTGTGTCGATATGGCTAATAGCTTTAAAATTAAAATAGGAGTTTTTATGAAAAAAAGTATGATTTCAAAAGTAGCGGCGAGTGCATTATTAGCAGGTGTATTTATATTGAGTGGGTGTAGTGATAAAAGTTCTCCACCATCAACTACTCCAGATACAGAGACTATCACATATGATGTGAGTGGTGATGCTTCATATGTAGGCAAAATTTTTAGAGGTGATGTTAAAGCATATAATGAAACAGGAGAAGAGTTAGGAGCTACAGAGTTAAATGCTAATGGAACTTACTCTTTAACCAAATTAAGCACAAAGCCATCTTATGTTGTACTACAATCTGGTGCAAAAGGAACAGGAAATGATGAGCAAGCAAATAGTGAAGATGATAACTTAATTACTTTAAATCTATCAAGTGATGTTGTTGGTGAAACAGCAAATTTAAGTCTCTCAAACTACTTAAATAAAGAGTACAACTTAAATGTACCTACCCCACTCTCATTAGCACAAAAAAACTACCTATTAAATATGCAAGAAGCACTTACATATTTTAACATACCATATAAAGATGCATTTGAGTATGCAGGCGGAGCATTAACTGAGCCATTGAGTGAATCTGCTTATAGTGTACTCAGTACTGGTACAAGTACTGCTTTATTAAAACAAAACCAAGCTCTTATGGATAAATTATCACCAGATCAAGAGAAGATGTTAGAGAGTATATCAGATATGCTTATGAATCTTACATCTGATTATACAGGAACAGCTGAGCAAAAAAAGATAGCTTACAATGCAATTGTAGTGATAATGAGTGCAATAAAAGAGTTAGCAACTGATGGTTTAAAAGATGATGATTTAGCTTCATTAACAGCAGTAACTAACCAAACTGCTGCACTTTCAGTTAAGTCTTGGGTAACGATAAACATAAATAACAATACAAACTTTTATGCCCAAGGTGTAAAAATGGCTAAAACTGCCAAAATTAATCCACAAACTACTCCTATAACAGATAACGATACACCAACTACAATAACAACATGTTCAAATTTAGACTTAAGTGGTTCTGCTTCTATCGTGTGTGGACCACAAGCTGACAACTTTAAATTTGCTGCAGATTTTGGAGAGTTAGGTTCAATTGATAATGATTCTAATACTCCAGACGGAGGAATGCTACTCTATCAAGCTAGCTCAGACTTAAATGATGTAATACCAGAGTTTGCACAAAATGGTAAGGGTGAAAATAGAATAGAACATGTATGGATAGAGAAAAAATATATTCGTCTAAATGATAGTGCAAAAAATCTTGATACAGATGCACAGTTTGAGTTAATCAAAGATTATATTGAGCCACTATTTTCTATAAAAAGTCATGTTTTTGAAAATGACAATAACCCATTTAATTTAAATGATGGTGACACAAGAACATTTGCAGCAACTATGGTTTTGCACTTTACAAATAATCAAGCTGAAAATACTCCAAACAAAGAGTATATGAGTGCTGTAATCGAAATAGATGTGGCAAGAAGTGGAGAAAAACTATATTTTTCATCACCAGCAGATAGTAAAGTTTTACTCACTGCAAAAAAACTAGAACAAACAACTGGTATTATGATAGTTACAACAAATAAAGAGATGGACGATGCTACAATAGGAAATGAGTTCTCATTTAATCCTGGAAAGTATTTTACTAGACTTATAGCTGCGGGAGATGCTACAGGTGTTTCTAGTGTAGCTAAAAGTATATTAGTTAAAAACTTAACACAAGAGGGACCTATAAAAATGCATTTAACTCTACATGAGAAGATGCCAAATGGTACATTTGATAGATCATTTGTTAGAAATCCTGGAACTTTTGAGCCAACAGAGTTTGCTTTAAATCTTGGTGGATCATCAAATCCATATGTAGATGCATTTGATGATGGAGCTGTTCAAGCTGTAAAAATTAAGCTAATTCTAAATTAAAAAGATAGTCAAGCTAAATAATCTAGCTTGACTTTTCACTTGCAAATTTTTCCATAACTTCCACAAGTGTTTTAACTCCCTCAAAACTCATCGCATTATAGATAGAAGCTCTTATGCCTCCAACTGATCTATGCCCTTTTAATCCAATTAATCCACTTTTAGTAGCAAGATTTATAAACTCTGACTCTAATCCACTATCTTTTATATTAAAAGAGACATTCATCAAAGATCTTGAATCTTTTTTGGCATAACCTATATAAAATCCTTCGCTATTGTCAATTGCATCATAAAGAAGTTTTGCTTTTTTCTCATTTGCTTTTTGCAAAGCTTTAATTCCACCTTGTTTTTTAATCCACTTCATCGTAAGGTTTAACATATATATACCAAAAGTTGGAGGAGTATTATAGAGTGAATTATTATCAGCATAAGTTTTATATCGAAACATTGATGGAGTATTATCACTAAAACGATTTAACAAATCTTTTTTTATTATCACAATTGTTACTCCTGATGGTCCTGCATTTTTTTGAGCACCTGCATACATCAAATCTATCTTTGACCAATCAACTTCATAAGAAAATATATCACTAGATGCATCTATAACTAAAGGTGCTTTTGTCTTTGGAAACTCTCTATATTGTGTTCCATAAATTGTGTTGTTAGAAGTTATATGAACATAATCTGCTTTATCATTTAAGTTTAAAATTTCTGGTATATTATCATATGACAAGGCTACTACTTCATAATTTATCTTTAAAATTTTCGCCTCTTTGATAGCTTTTTGTGACCATACTCCGCTATCTACATATTGGGCTACACCAGTTTGCATTAAGTTTAAAGGAACCAATGCAAACTGCATAGAAGCCCCACCTTGCATAAACAAAATCTCAAAATCTTCAGGAACTTCATAGAGTTCTCGTATAAGTGCCAAAGCCTCCATGTGAACATCATCAAACATTTTAGATCTATGTGAAGCCTCCATGATTGACATACCTTCACCCTTATAATCTACCAAATTTTCCTGTGCTTCTTCAAGCACTTCTAGCGGAATTGTCGAAGGACCTGCACCAAAATTAAAAACTCTACTCATCAAAACTCTCCATAATCTAATTTATTTAATTGTATCAATTTTAACCAAATATTTGATAAAGTAAACAAAATTATAACCGCAAAAAGGCAAATGAATGAAGTGGAAAAATAGAAAAAAAAGCTCAAATGTAGATGATAGACGAAAAAACAGCAGTGGAGGCGGAGGATTTCGCATGCCCTCAATGCAAACAATATTTTTTATAATGCCACTTATAAAACCTCTTTTAAAAAGTAAATTTGGCTGGGCTGTTATCGGTCTTGGTGCAGTTGCTTACATGAGCGGGTTTAACCCTCTTTCAGTAGTTGGAATGGGAGGAGCATCTAGTAGCTCTTTAGTTGTAGCAAATGAGGAAAAAGATGATGAACAAGCCGCTTTTATATCAACTGTATTTGCTGATACTGAAGCTATTTGGGGTAAGATTTTTAGAAATGAAGGGTATAGATATGAAGAGCCAAAATTGATACTCTATCGTGGAGAGACTAGAAGTGGATGTGGATTAGCAAATTCACAAATTGGACCTTTTTACTGCCCCTCAGATAAAAGTATCTATATAGATTTGAGTTTTTTTGATGAATTACAACGAAAATATGGAGCAACAGGAGATTTTGCCCAAGCTTATATATTGGCTCACGAAGTAGGACATCACATCCAACATCTACAAGGAACTTTAAAAAAAGTAGAAAATGCAAAACAGAGAGCCAGTGGAAAAGCAGGAGCAAATGCTCTGCAAGTAAAAGTAGAGCTTCAAGCAGATTGTTATGCAGGCATCTGGACACATCATGCACACAAAACATACAACATGCTAGAAGAAGGTGATATAGACGAAGCATTTAATGCAGCAAGCTCAATAGGAGATGACAGACTTCAAAAACAAGCTCAAGGTTATGTACAACCAGATGCATTTACTCACGGTAGTTCAAAGCAGAGAATGACTTGGTTTCATAGAGGTCTTAAAAGTGGGAAGATGAAGGATTGTCAAACTTTTTAAGCTATGAAAAAAAGCCCTAAATATTGAGGTTTCATAGCTTGAAAAAAATGTGTAGAAAGCTATACCAAATCAAAATAAATTTTCTAAACTGTTGCTTATATTTGTCGATATTACTTAATATAAGGAACTGGTATTATTATGAAATGCGATAATTGTGGCAATTATTATTTTGGTAATCTTTATAAATGCCCAAGATGTGGATTATTAAAAAAAAATAATAAAAAAACTAGCAATATTGGATTAATAATTTTTTATAGTTTTTTTATTTTCTTCTTTATAATTTTTTTTATCTCTAGTTGTGAACCAAATTTTGTAAGAACATTAAAAAAATTAAATCACACAACCAATCTAAAAATAGAAAATCATCCTAAAATTGGCAAAAAAATCTCTTTTCCTCAACCATTAGGATATATCATAAGAAAACATCCATCAATTGTGCCAATAGTTAGAGATATTGAAAAAGAGTTAACCAAGATGCATCCTAAATTAGATAGCGAAAAAGTAAATCAACATATCCCACCTGAAACTCAATTTACTTTTGTAGAAGTACATTTTTATGAAGATGCTTTCAATGGAGAAACTACCTACTATGTTCTTGAAAGTAAAGGTGTAAAATATATTCTTAGCGAATTTACTTTAAAATATTTATCCAAACCTATAAATGTTATAAAATAAACAGACTCACCACAACATACCTAGCCCCTTTTGCCAAAAAAACAATCAAAATAAACTTCTTAATATCATACTTCAAAACCCCAGCTATAAAAGTGATAGGATCTCCGATAATTGGAACCCAAGACAAAAGAAGTGAAAAAGCTCCATATTTTTTAAATATTTTTCTTGCATCTTTTAACTGTTTCTCTTTTGTATACTTTTTAGAAATTAAAAAATCAACTCCTTTTAAACCTAAAAAGTAGTTAACAATTGAGCCAAGAGTATTTCCGATAGTGGCGACTAAAATTAATAATGAGATATCATATCCAAGTGAAATATCGTAAAGTAGTAGTGCTTCACTCCCAAGTGGCAGCAGAGTTGCTGCCAAAAATGAGACACCAAAAAGAGTGAGATATACCAAAAAGCTATTTTACTAAAGCTGCTCTAATTGTATCTTCATCAATAAGGTCTTTATCATACTTTACTACGATAATTCCCTCTGTTTCGTTAGCATAGTTCTCAATTACTCCTGCTTCTTGCTGATTAAAAGCTTCAACTTTCTCTCTGTCATATTTATCAAACTCCATGTAAACATTTGCTCTATGTCCTGGATTTCTAAGCTTCATAACCCACCAAAACCATAAAACACAAAGAACTAAAACAAACCCCGCTAGAGTACCTCTTTCAAAACTATGCATTAACCAACCACCTAAAATACCACCTAAAAATGCTCCAAAATAGGCAAAAGAGTTGGCAACACCAAGTGCTGCTCCTTTTTGGTGTACTTTAGCAAGCTTTGATACAAATGATTGCAAAAGTGGTTCAAACATATTAAATCCAATAAAAAATAGAGACACACCTATGATAAAAAGTGTTGCATCTGTTGCAAATCCCATTAGTAAAAAGCCTATACCAATACTTATGATAGAGACCATAAAGACCTCTTTTCCTTTATCTTTTTTCTCACCAAGTATTGCAGCAGGTGCCATCGCTAAAAGTCCTAAAATCATAGCAGGAAGATAGACTTTCCAAAGATCCATCTTATCCCAGCCAAAACCACCCTCTTCTACACTTTTAGTCATAACTATCGGAATTATAAAAAATGCCATTGTCATAATAGAGCTATGAAATAAAAATGTAATATACATACTTCTTAAACTCTTATCTTTAAAAACATGTTTCATTTTACTCTCTTCTTGTGAGTAAGTATGGACAATTTTCGGAGGATTAGGCACTTTTGTAAATAGTATAAAAATCGCAGATGCGGCTAAAAATGCCGTAATCCAAAATAGTGAAGAGACACCATAAAGTCCACCAACAACTGGACCAATTATCATAGCAGCTGCAAAACTCATAGCTATAGTTCCACCCATAATAGCCATAGCATGAGCTCTTGATTCTTCTTTTACCGTATCACTAATCATAGCGATAACAACAGAGCCTATCGCTCCAGCACCTTGCAAAAATCGACCAAACATAAGCCAATAAATATCTGTACTTAAAGCTGCGATAATAGAACCTATTATAAAGATAATAAGACCAAAAACAAGTGTCTTTTTTCGCCCTATTTTGTCACTCATAAGCCCAAAAGGAACTTGAAATATCGTCTGAGTTAGAGCATAACCTCCAACTACTATTCCCACTAAAAATGCATTTGATCCCTCAAGTGTGAGAGCATATGCTGAAAGTACTGGCAGTACGATAAAAAGCCCAAAAAATCTAAGAGCTATTATCATGCTTAATGGCATTACTGTTTTTATCATCGTTAAAACCCCTTATGTTATAATGTGTAAAAATATAGAGACAATTATAGTCCTATTTGTATTAAGGTTGGGTATGAAGATAATATTAGCAAGTGGAAACAGCGGTAAAATTAGAGAAATTAAAAACTACTATAAAGATAGTGAGGTACTTGCTTATTCTGATATAATAGAGAAGTTTGAGATTATCGAAGATGGAGATACCTATCAAAAAAATGCAATCATAAAAGCTACTACAATTTATGAAAAATTAAAAGACAAAATAGACAACTTTATAGTTTTAGCTGATGATAGCGGTATAACGGTACCTTCTCTTGGCGGAATTCCTGGAGTTTTTAGTGCTAGATATGCTGGAATTGGAGCCAGTGATAAAGATAATTTACATAAGCTGATAGATGCTTTAAAAGAAAAAAACATCAAAAAAACTCCTGCTTTTTATACCGCGGCTATGGCAATTGTGAGTGAAAAAGGAGTTTTTACAGCTCACGGCTTTATGCATGGGAGTGTGATAGCTGAGACAAGAGGAGATGGTGGTTTTGGATATGACCCTATGTTTATACCTGATGGGTTTTCAAAAACTTTAGGAGAGTTGGAAATTGAAGTTAAACAAGAGTTTTCGCATAGAACAAAAGCTTTGAGGTTGATTAAATTATTAATTTAGGGCATCTTTTAGCAACTTTTCACTACACTAAGGTTAAATATATTTGGTAAGGTATTTTGTTGTATAAGCAAGTTTGGGAACTCATTCATAAAAGTCATTATATCACTCTAGTCTCACATATAAACCCTGACGGAGACACGCTTGGTAGCATGTTGTCGCTTTACCCTACTCTAAAAAAAATGGGTAAAAATGTCTCTTTATTTAATGCAAGTGAAGAGGTTTCAATTAAATATGATTTTTTACCAAACTTTAAAAAAATAAAAAAAATATTCCCACAAAAATGTGATCTTCTTATCTGTTTTGATTGTGGTAGTTTTGATAGGCTTGGCATCTTAAAAAAAGATTTTAAAATTATAAATATCGACCATCACAAAAGTAACACACTCTATGGAGATATAAATATCGTTGATGAAAAAAGTGCAAGTAGTACACTAGTTGTAATGGATATTTTAGAACAACATGGAAAAATATCCAAAGATGAAGCTATTTGCATCTATACAGGTCTTGTTGAAGATACAGGATTTTTTATGTTCAGTAACACTGATGCAGAGGTATTTTCTAAAGCTTCAAAACTGATTTTACTTGGAGTAGAACCTGCTAAAATTGCACAAAATTTAAAGATGAGAAATTCTCTTGCAAAGACTAGATTAACCTCTATTTTTATAGACAAAATTGAACTTTTAAAAGATGCAAAAGTAGCAGTAGGCACCCTAACACAAAAAGATCTTAAAAAAAGTGGAGCATTAAAAAGCGATACCGTACATCTAGTTGATATACTTCGAAATTTAGCAACTGTTGAGTTAGCAATTTTTATAATAGAGCTAGAAGATGAAAGCTACAAAATATCACTTAGAAGCAAAAACACTCTTGATGTCTCTTTGTTAGCTGAAGCTTTTGGTGGCGGTGGACATAAAAAATCTTCAGGCTTTGAACATAAACAAGAAGATATAAATAGAGTTATAGAACAAATTATAAACAAGGTAGAACTATGAAACAAAAACTTAAAAAAAGAGGATTCTCCTTAGGCTCTTTTTTGATATTACTTATCATCATTGGTATTGGTATCTGGGGATATACAAAGCTAAATTCACCTATATTTGAAAAAAATGCCCCCACATTTGAACTTAAAAGCTCACAATTTTGGAACTCAAATATCCCTTTAAAAATTGAGATAAAAGATGATACAGGACTCTTAAATATAAAAGCTTTTTTAAGTGATGGAACCAATAGAGTAGCGGTTGTAGATGAATATATCAAAGATGCAAAAAAATCACACACCATAGAGATAAAATATCCAAAAATGGGTCTTAAAAATCCAAAAGGAGTTTTAAAACTAACTATCAATACAACTGACATCAGTAAATGGAATTTTTTTAGAGGAAACAAAACTACAAAACAATCCATCCTAACAATCGACAAAAAAAAACCAGATCTATTCTCTTTAATAACTTCTTATGGTATTACAAAAGGTGGAGCAGCTCTTGCTATATTTAAAGCTGAAGATGAAAATCTCCAAGAGCTTTATGTGGAGACAAATTTTGGTAAAAAATTCTACCCTACAAGCTTTTATAAAGATGGCTATTATGCTGTACTTGTTGCATGGCCAATAGTTGAAGATAGATTTTCAGCAAAAGTTATAGCTATTGACAAAGCAGGAAACAAATCAAGAGCAAGATTAAGCTTTTTTCTAAAAAATAAAAAATACAAAGTATCTTATCTGCAAGCAAAAGATAGATTTATAAATGGAAAAATTTCTGATTTAGCAGAAGATCGCCCAGATTTAACAGATAAACTATCTCCAACTGAAAAACTAGATTTTATAAACCGAATATATAGGCAAGAGAATGAAAAACTGATCAAAGAGATAACAGGAAAAATCGACTCAAATCAGATTTCCAATTTTGATATGAAACCATTTTATCCACTTAGAAATGCAAAAGTTGTTGCAAGTTTTGGAGATCATAGGTATTACTACTATAAAGATAAAAAAAACATCATCAGTGAAGCTTATCATCTTGGACTTGATTTAGCTAGTGTTAAAATGGGGAATATTAGGATTACAAATCCTGGTGTTGCTGTTTATGCTGATTATAATGGAATTTATGGAAACAATCTTATCGTCTATCATGGCTTAGGGCTTTACACACTTTATGGTCACTGCTCAAACATAATGGTTAAAAGAGGAGATTTGATTGAAGCTAGTGAAATAGTTGCAAGAACAGGAGCAACAGGCTTAGCACTTGGTGACCATCTTCATTTAAGCATGTTAATACAAGGTGAATTTGTAAGACCCGCTGAGTGGATGGACTCAAAATGGATACAGACAAATATAACAGATGTTATAAATGGTGCTAAAAAAATGATAGATAAATGATTAAAATAGGACACAATTAGATGAAAGCAAAACAAAAAACCCTAAGAGTTTTTGATATTCAAATTAAAAATGAAGTAGACTTTTTTCCATACATGGATAAAAACTTAATTTTATTAAAAGAGTATTTTCTAATTCTTAGTGGAAATATAACACCAAAAGTTACAAAGTATCTTGATAAAAATAATTTATGCTTTATTATAGCTGATGATTGCAATCTAAAACTAATTACTAAGTCAAATAAACCTACTAAAAATGATACAATGCCAAGAGTAGCATCAAAAAAAGTAGAAAATGTCACAAATAGTTCACAATCATCTGCTACAATTGTGGAAGTTAAAAAGATAGAGACGCTTGTTTTTGAAAAGACTATCCGTTCAGGTGAAGAGGTTATTCACGATGGTGATGTTACAATTTTTGGCAGAGTCAATAGCGCAGCAAAAGTAATTGCTGAGGGAAATGTAGAAGTTTACGGAACTATCGACGGACTTGTTCAGTGTGATGGTGATTATATGATAGTAAAAGATTTAGGAAATGGGCATATTATCTTTAATGGTGACATTTTGGAAAAAGAGCTTTTTGATGGTAATTTGAAAAAAATTACCTACTCAAACAATGCTGGTGCTTTTGTAAAGGATATTTTTGAAACAAAGAACAATAAAAAGAAAAATTGATGGAGTAGGTATCGGTCTTCACAAAGGTGAGCCTGTACCTTTTTCACTTCATCCGCTTGATGTAGATAGTGGTATTGTCTTTTATAGAACTGATACAAGAACATATATCGAAGCGAAACCACAAAATGTAGTAGATACACAGATGGCTACTGTTATAGGAAAAGACGGAAACAATATCTCCACAATAGAACATATACTATCAGCAATTTATGCTTTTGGAATTGACAATATACTTATAAAAATTGGGGCTTGCGAAGTACCTGTTATGGATGGAAGTAGTGCAAGTTTTTGTATGATGCTAAACGAAGTAGGAGTACAAGAACAAAACAGAAATAAAAAAGTAATGGTAATTGCAAAAGAGATAGAGGTCAAAGATGGAGATAAATTTTCAAAAATCTCACCAGACAATAACAGCCAATTTATCTTTACAGTAGATTTTAAACATCCAGCAATTGGTTTTCAAAAATTCAACTTTAACTTTAGCAAATATGAGTATATAAATCAAATCTCAAGAGCTAGAACTTTTGGATTTTTAAGAGATGTGCAAATGCTAAGATCAAAAAATTTAGCCCTTGGTGCATCTTTAGATAATGCTATCGTTTTAGATGATAAAAAGATTATTAATGAAGATGGACTTAGATTTGGAAACGAGTTTGTTAGACATAAAATACTAGATGCTATAGGAGATTTAACACTTCTTGGTATGCCTTATATCGGTAAATACGAATCATTTGCAGGAAGTCACCATCTCAATCATCTTTTGACAAAAGAGGTTTTAAAGTCTAAAGAAAATTACTATGTAAAAGAGTTAGAGAGTACCGCAGATACAACATTTTCAAAGGCATATGCATAAAATCTGTTGATGTTTTTATCATATCACTTACCGCTCCTCTTCTTGTAGGTGTGTATGAAAATAGTATTTTAATAAAAGAATTTAAAAGCAAAGATAAAACAAGTGATGTTTTACCAAAAATTTTTGCATCCATTTTAAAAACATATACTATTGAAAATTTGTACTACACAAAAGGTCCAGGGAGCTTTATGTCTATAAAAGTATCATACCTATTTCTAAAAAGTATAGCAATCACTAAAAATATAGACCTTTTTGCCAGTGATGGATTTGCATTTAACCAAAACTCTCCCATAAAAGCTCTAGGTACTCTTTATTTTTTAAAAAAAAATGGTAAAATCCAAACTCAAAAATTAGAAAGTGAAAAAATAGTGCCGTTTACTCTACCAAAAAATTTAGATAAAACACTTTTTTCAACAAATTGTGAACCACTATACATCATACCTGCACTGTAAAAGGAGATAGAATTGATTATAAAAACACCTGCTACAAGTGCAAATTTAGGTCCTGGATTTGACTCACTTGGACTAGCACTAGACTTAAACAACCAAGTTTCCATAAAGCCATCGGATTTTTTAACAGTCTCTATAAAAGGAGAAGGCTCAAACAAACCAAAATTAAAAACAAACAATCAATTTGTAAGCATCTTTTATAATTTTTATATAAAATTGATAGGCAGACGAGATAACTTTAGATTTGAATTTCAAAACAACATACCATTTTCAAGAGGACTTGGAAGCTCATCTGCTGTAATTGTATCAGCCATCGCAAGTGCATATCACCAAGCAGGAGTTACACTTTCAAGAGAGTCTATACTAAATAAAGCTCTATTTTATGAACCACATCCAGATAACATAGCACCTGCTGTATATGGCGGTTTCACCGCATCTTTGACAATTAGAAATGAGAGAGTTATAACTCAAAAAAAAGAGATACCATCTTATTTAAAAGCAGTTATAGTAATACCAAATAGACCCATGTCAACTCTAAAATCAAGAGCTAAAATGCCAAAAAATATCACTATGCAAAAAACAGTTTTTAATCTCTCTCATAGTGCCGTCTTAACGGCCGCATTTTTTAATGAAGATTGGAAAGTTCTACAAGCAGCTTCACAAGATAAATTACATCAACAAGTAAGAATGAATGCTATGAGAGAGCTATTTGAAGTACAAAAAAGTGCTTTGCAAAATGGAGCCCTCATGAGTACACTCTCAGGTAGTGGTTCTTCATTTTTTAATATGGTTTATGAAGATGAGGCATCTAGTTTACAAAAAAAATTACAAGAAAAATTTGTAAATTTTAGAGTAAAAACATACAATTTTAACAATACGGGATACACTATATCCGATTTAGTCTGATTTTTAGAGCTATACTTAAGGAAATTTATCTATAATGCCAAGAGATATTATTAAAAAAACAATTAGAATGTGTATTAGCTGCCAAACTAGATCCCTCCAAAAAGACTTATTTAGATTGCAGTGCAAGGATAGAGAATTGATTAAACATACAAATTTTGGTAGAAGTTTTTATATATGTCACAAATGTCTTGAAGCAAAAAATAAAAATTTACTCAAAGCTCTAAGTAGAGCCTGCAAAAAAGAGATAAAAATTACAAATCTGGAGAGTTTAATAAATGGATAAAGTTCGAATTAGTGAGATAGCACAAGAGCTTGGCTTAGAAGCCAAAGATGTTCTATCTAAAGCGAAAGAGATAGGTATATCAGCCAAAGCTGCAAGCAGTGCCGTAGGATTGGATGAAGCCGAACATCTAATGAACTATGTTTTGACAGGTAAATATGAGGGCCCAAACAAAAAAGAGAAGCCTAAAAAAAGTGAACCTATCATAAAAGAGGATACTAAACAAGAACCAAAGGTCAAAGAGATTCCTAAAGTAAAAGAAGAAATTATTGAAAAAATTGACAAAACCCCAATAAATCAAAAAAAAGAAGAGCCTACTATCAAGCAAGAACCAAAAATTCAAAAAACTGAAGAGCCAAAAAAAGTTGAACCAAAAAAAGAAACTCTTGCTCAATCTAGCCTCAAAAAACGAAGAGGCTTAGTTGTTGTTAGAAAAAAAAGAGCCATTCAACCTCCAGAAATAAAACAGACACTTAGCACATCAAGAAAAAAGATGATAGAGATGCCTCAAATTATTGAAGGTGCTCAAAAGAAAAAAAAGAAAATTAAAAAAGGTGCTAGTGCAAAACAAGATAATTCACAGAAAATAGATATGTTTACTGGTGGAAATATATCTAGTATAGAGATTTTAGGCGAAGATGACATGGTTGTTCTCCATGATTTTGACTTTACAGACAAAACACAATTTGATAGAGAACAAACTACAAAGAAAAAATTTGATCCCACTAAAATGCGAGCAACAAAACAAAGTAGCTTTACACAAAATAGAGGAATAAGTCGAAAATCAAGAAAGAGAAAGAGAAAAAAAGAAGATGTTATTAGTGAAAATGTAACAGACATAGAGATACCTGAAGATATTAGAGTTTATGAGTTTGCTGAAAAGCTCGACCGTCCTATCAGTGATGTTATAAAAGTTCTTTTTACTTTGGGGGTCTTAGTTACTAAAAATGACTTTTTAGACAAAGATTCGATTGAGATTTTAGCTGAAGAGTTTGAGGTTGAAGTTACAACGGTAAATCCTCTTGATGAGTTTGATTATGAAAGCTCATATGAAGAGGGAGAAAATGAAGGTGAAGAGCGACCTCCTGTTATAACTATAATGGGTCATGTAGATCATGGTAAAACTTCACTTTTAGATAAAATCAGAGCTACAAAAGTAGCCTCAGGTGAACACGGTGGGATTACTCAACACATTGGTGCATATATGATAGAAAAGAATGGTCAAAACATCACATTTATCGATACCCCTGGACATGCTGCTTTTACACAAATGAGATCTCGTGGTGCAAAAGCTACTGATATAGTTGTTGTTGTAGTTGCTGCAGATGATGGTGTAAAACCTCAAACAAAAGAGGCAGTTGAACATGCAAAAGCCGCTGATGTCCCTTTTGTAATTGCTATAAATAAAATTGACAAACAAGATGCAAACCCTGATTTAGCAAAAGCTGGATTAGCTGAACTTGGTGTGACTCCAACTGATTGGGGTGGTGAGCATGAGTTTATAAATATTTCAGCTCATACAGGTGAAGGCATCGATGAGCTTTTAGAAGTTCTTTTACTTCAAGCAGAGATTCTTGAATTAAAAGGAGAGAAAGATAAAAAAGCAAAAGCTATCGTGATAGAAAGTTCTTTGGAGAAAGGTAGAGGTCCTGTTGCTACTGTAATTATGCAAAATGGAACTCTAAATATCGGAGATACAGTTGTTTGCGGTGTTGCTTATGGAAAAGTAAAACTACTCCTTAATGAAGATGGAGAGAAATTAGAAAAACTACTCCCAGGAGAGCCTGGTGTAGTTGTAGGGCTTAGTCAAGTGCCAAGTGCTGGAGACTCTCTTGTAGCAGTTGAAAGTGATAAAATTGCAAAAGCATATGCAAACAAAAGAGCAGAATATATTAGACAAAAAGAGCTATCTAAATCTACAAAAGTTACAATCGAAGATTTAGGAGCACAAATCGCAGAGGGCAATATAAAAAGCTTACCAATTATCTTAAAAGCTGATGTTGCAGGTAGCTTAGAAGCACTCAAAGGAAGCCTTGAGAAACTTAGAAATGAAGAGGTTAAAGTTAACATTATCAGTTCTGGTGTCGGTGGAGTTAGTGAGAGCGATATAACCTTAGCTGAAGCTAGTGAGAACTGTGTTATTCTTGGATTTAATGTAAGACCAACTGGCTCAGTTAAAGAAAAAGCAAAAAAATTAGGTGTTACTATCAGCACTTACAATATCATTTACGATTTAATTGACGAAGTCAAAAATCTTCTAGGCGGAATGTTGTCACCAATTATAAAAGAAGAGAACCTTGGACAAGCGGAAGTTAGAGAAGTATTTTCTGTACCAAAACTTGGAGCAATTGCTGGTTCTATCGTCACTGATGGTGTGATAAACAGAGGTGCAAAAGTGAGAGTTATTCGTGATGGTATTGTTATATATGAAGGTGAAATTTCATCTTTAAAAAGATTTAAAGATGATGCAAAAGAGGTTGCAAAAGGGTATGAGTGTGGTATTGGAGTTGTTGGTTACAATGATATTAAACCTGGTGATTATCTTGAGAGTTTCAAAGAAGTAAAAGAGCAAGCAACTTTGGATTAGGATAGGAAAAAAAGTGGATAAAAGTGTTAAGATATTAAGAGTTGAATCTGTACTAAGAGAGTTGGTTCCTGAAGCCATAACAACTCTTTTAGATGAGAGGATAAATAATATTCCTGTTTTAGATATTAAATGTTCTCGCGGGAAATACGATGCAGAGGTCTTTTTAGATCCATCTTTTACAGATCTTGAAGATGAGAAGTACATTGTAAAACAGTTAGCTAAAGCTGGAAGCTACATTGAAAACTACTGCAAACAAGCTGAAGGTTGGTATAGATGCCCAAAATTTAAATTTAAATTTGACCACTCATTAGAGAAACAAAACAGTATAGATGCACTGTTTTTAAAAATAGAAAAAGAGCTACATAAAAAAGATGGATAATCAAACACTAAAACAACTCATAGAAGACAAGGGTGTATCGCTTTATGATACAGAGATTGTAACTGATAAAGATAAGAGAATTTTTCGCATCTATATAACTTCAAAAAATGGCATATCTTTAAATAAATGTAGTGAGATTACAAAAATTATTTCACCAATTTTAGATATAGATCCTCCACTAAATGGTGAATACACACTAGAAGTAAGCTCTCCTGGGATTGATAGAAAACTAAGCAAATTAGAACACTTTGAAAACTCTATAGATGAACTGGTTAAGATAAAACTCTCTTGTGGTGAAAAATTCAAATCTAAAATTCTTAAAGTAGAAAATAAAAATATACTACTTTATGACAAAGATAACAAAGAAGAGAAATTAGTTAATTTTAATGATATTATCAAAGCGAAAACATATTTCGAGTGGTAATTTTTTTTGATTAATGATGATTTTTATATGGATTTATGCATTAAAGAGGCTTGGAAATATCAAGGTCTAACCTATCCAAACCCTGCTGTTGGATCTTTGATACTTGATAAAAATGGTAAAATATTAGCAAAAGAAGCTCATAAAAAGGCAGGAACTGCTCATGCGGAACTAAACACAATAATCAAAGCATTAGAGGTATTAGGTGATAAAAAAATAAAATATATTAGTGATATAAATGAAAAATATCAATATATTTTAAAATATCATAATAATCTTTTTTTAGACTCTACTATCTATATCACACTAGAGCCTTGCAATCATCAAGGAAAAACTCCACCCTGCTCTATTTTAATTACAACTTTAGGATTTAAAAAAGTAGTTATTGGTAAAGTTGACCCAAATCCCAAAGCAACTGGAAGCATCTTTTTAATGGAAAAAAATGGAATAAAAATTGTTAAAGGAATTTTGGAAAAAAGATGTGATGCACTTTTAAAACCTTTTAAAAAATGGCAAAAAGATGAGTCTTATATATTTTTTAAGCTAGCCCTCACTCAAAATGGTGTTTATACAGATGGAATTATAAGCTCACTTAAATCAAGAACATATGTACATAAACTAAGAGAAAAAATAGATTTATTGGTTATTGGAGGTAATACTGTTAGAGTTGATAGACCAACTTTGGATTGTAGATTTATAGATGCAAAGGCTCCTGATATTTTAATTTACTCAAAAAGAGATGATTTTGATAAGGAAATTCCACTTTTTAATATTGAAAATAGAAATGTTTTTATAGAAAATACTCTTGATAGATTAAAAAACTATAAGTTCATTATGATTGAAGGTGGTGAGGGCATGCTTAAAGCTAGCCTTGAAATTGTTGATGATATTTTACTGTTTGTTTCCCCAAATTTCAAAGAAGGCAAAGCAATAAATCTTAGTCTTGAGCTTGAAAGCATTAATCAAGATAAGATAGCCAACGATACTATAGAATGGTTTAAAAAAATTTAGATAATATTACAAAAAAGGAGCACAAATGAACTATCAAAATATCTCAGTTTTACTCATCTTAACACTTATCTTCTCAGGCTGTACAGCAAAATCAAAAGGTTTTTTTGAAGATATATACTCACAGACAGAGGTAAGATCTGCTGCAAAAGCGGATTATGTTACAGTCCAAACCAATAAAGAACAAACTAGAACCAAACCAATACAAATTGCTAATCATACAAATAACACTTCACAAATATATAAAGCAAGAGGAAAGATACTTGAGTCAAATTATGATGAAGATGTTGAGTTGTTTGTTTATGTATTTCTTGAAAATGGAAAAGAAAGTCCTATAATCTTTTACTACAACAAGGATTTAAAATCTACAGGCAAAAAAGTAAATATTATAGTAAAAGAGAATTTTTTAACTCATATCGCACAAGAGAAGGATATAAAGAACCAAAGAACAGAGAAAAAAAGAGAGAAATCTACGATAAAAGCACCGATTGTAGAAAAAATCAACACTTTATAAGATAAAAGTGTTGTGATTAACTTTCCATTTACTTTAATATCTTATACTTTCAGAGTAAACAAATTCATTCAACTCCTTTTGAATGTGAAAAGTAGAAGATGCGGGTCTTTCACTTTTTGCCTTGTTAACTGACATTTGCGGAAGTGTCAGTTAACAAATTACAATCCTCCATTATAATCTGTTTTTTCTTAAATTATAATTCTAGGAATTTCAATGATATTTATAGATTATACAATACTCCAAAAAATCGAAGTAAAAAAATCAATTTTCATCTCTTATCTTACACCTATTTCAGAGTTTAAAACACTCTTAAAAACTCTAAAAAAAGAGCATCCAAAAGCCTCACACATAATCTGGGCATATAGAAAACTAAACCATTTAGAACAAATTGAAGAGAACTCAAGTGATGATGGTGAACCAAAAGGTTGTGCTGGTACTCCTAGTTTAAATATATTAAGAGGTGCTAAAATTATAAATAGTGCACTCTTAACCATAAGATATTTTGGTGGCACAAAACTAGGAACAGGTGGCATGGTAAGAGCTTATGGAGCAGCTGCAAAAGAGGTGATTAGCTATGCAAAATTTCAAACATACATAAAAAAATTGCCAATATCATTTGAAATACCATACACTTTAGTCAATAAATATGAACACTACTTTAATAAAAAAGGCATCTGCTACAAAAATAGAGAGTTTAAATCTACCTCTGTCTTATGGAGAGTAGATTTGAGTTTAAAAGAGATTGAAGAGTTTGAAAAATTTAAATAAAATGTTACTAAATTATCTGATGCAAAGTAGTTGCATTTTGCATCCACTCTTTTAACTCCTCATGCCTATCATCTTCAATCATTTTTTTAGCATATTTTAACTCATCTTCAAAACTGTTTATTGAGTATAAAAGATTTTTTTTGTTCTGTTTAAAAATATCACTCCACATATTTGGTGAACTTTTAGCAATTCTACTCATATCTTTAAAACCACCAGCAGCCAAAGTTAATATGCTTTTAGGGTCTTCTTGTTTTAACACACTGTTTGCTAAAGCATAACTAATTGCATGAGGGAGATGTGAAATATAAGCTGCATGCATATCATGCTCTTTTGCATCCATATAAACTATCTGCATCTTTAAAGCTTCAAAAACTTCGATAGCTCTTGTTTTATGAAGAGTGCTATTTTTTTCAATATTACATAAAACTACAATTTTCCCATTATAAAGCTCTTTAAATGCAGCTTGTGGTCCAAAGTTTTCAGTTCCAGCCATTGGGTGAGCTGCAACAAAATTTTCTCTTATCTCTTTTGGAGTTTTTAAAACTATCTCTTTTTTTGTACTCCCTAAATCAATAATTGTAGAGTTAGAAGATATATCTTTTAACTCTTTAAAACTCTCTATAATCGCCTCAACAGGTATAGCCAAGATAATAATATCAGCTTTTTTTATATCTTCAAACTTAACAATCTCATCTACTAAACCAAGGTTTTTAGCCTGCTCTAAATGTTTTTGATTTTTATCAAACCCCAAAATCTTTGCACTAATCTTAGAAGCTCTTAGTGCTAATGAAAATGAGCCTCCCATCAAACCTAATCCAACAATACCTATAACCATAATTTTTATCTTTTAATTTTTTAAATGATTTTATCTTTTTAATCATTAAAATGATAGTATATTTATTTTACAAATATCTATAAAAGGTAAATTTTCATGATTTGGTTCCAATCAAAAAACTCTATATATAAAACTCTTATATTTTTTACTCTATTTGTGACTATGTCACTTGAAGCAAAAAGTGTTAAAGATATAAAATTTGAAGGTTTAATTCATATATCTCCTGCTATTGCTTATGAGATTATTAATATTAAAAAAGGGGATGAAATTGACCCTGCACTTGTTGATGAGAGTATTAAAAAACTTTATAGACAAAAATATTTTGAAGATATCTGGGTTGATGAGAGTGATGGAGTTTTAACTTACCACTTTAAAGAGAAATCCATAATCGCCAAAATAGAAATAACAGGTCTTAAAAAAGATAAAAATGAAGAGATACTTAAAATTGCTGGTATCAAAAAAGGTGATATTTATGATGAAACAAAAATAAAATCTGCAAAAACAAACATACGAAAATCTCTTGAAGCAAAAGGTTTTTTTGACTCTGCTATAGAGACAGAAAATGAAATATTAAATCCAGGAAGCCTTAAAACTAATATTATTATAAATAAGGGTGAGAATATCCATATAGAAGATATATACTTTTTTGGTGCAAAAGATTTTACTTACAAAGATTTTAAACCACATCTTGCAAATAAAAAAACTCAAACTATGGGTTGGTTTCTAGGAAGGGATGATGGGCTTTTAAAAGCAGATCAACTTAGAATGGATGCTATGAGAATTAAAGAGTTTTATCTAAATCACGGTTATTTAGACGCAGTTGTCAGTGAACCTATGCTAAAGACACAGTTTGATAACTATAAAGCAACCATTACATACAATATAGATGAAGGTACACAATATAAAGTTGGTGAACTTAAAATTGATATTGATAACTCAATTGCTAATAAAGATAAGCTTATAGAAAATTTAAAACTAAAAAAGGGAGATGTTTTTGATATTCAAAAGCTCAGAAGAGATATTGGAGAGATTACAAAAATTGTCTCTTCTAAAGGTTATGCCTTTACAAATGTCACCCCAGATGTTAAACAAGATAAGCAAAACTCAAAGGCCAATATAACTTATATAGTAAAACCAAATAAAAAAGTATATGTTAACAATATCACAATAGCAGGAAACACAAGGACAGCAGATAGTGTCATAAGAAGAGAGTTGTATTTTAGTGAATCTGAGCTATTTAATCAAAAAGATCTCTTAGATTCAAACAATGCTCTTAAAAGAACAGGCTATTTTAATGATGTAAAAATTGTTCCTAAACAAGTTGCTGAAGATAAATTAGATTTTATTGTAAATGTTAGTGAAGCAAGTACTGGAAGTATTATGGGTGGACTCTCATATGGTAGCTTTGATAAATTTGGAATCAATGCTGGAGTATCTGATAGAAACTTTTTAGGTAGTGGCATTGAAGTTGGTGTAGATATAGATGCATCTGAAAGAACTCAAAGAGGAGCTATTCGTTTTTATAATCCTCGTGTTTATGACTCACTTTATAGCTTGGGTGGAAATTTATTTAAAAAAGAGCTTGATTACTACAATTACAACGAAAAATCAAAAGGTGGAGATTTAAGACTTGGGCGAAAACTTGGGAGACATACCCATGCTTCACTCACTTATCTTTATGAAGATGTTGAGTTAACGGATGTTAATGAAACTTTACAAGAAAATAATATTCTTTATAAAGAGGGAAGAACTGTAAAAAGTTCACTTATCCCAGCTATAAGCTATGACAATACAGATGACTACTATCTACCTAGAAAAGGTGTTAGTTTATCATCTAGTTTTGAGTATGCTGGAGTTGGAGGTGAAGCAAAGTTTCTAAAAACTTCCCTTAGTGCTAAATATTATTACGGTTTTTATGACTTAATTGATTATGATTTAATTATAAGATTAAAAGCTCGTATAAATCATATAAAAGATAAAGGAAATCTTCCTCTAAATGAAAAACTATATCTAGGGGGCATGGGGAGTGTTAGAGGATTTAGATCAGGTTCATTAGCACCAAAAAACAGTGATGATATACTCATAGGAGCAAACAAATTAGCAGCAGCTTCAATTGAGCTATCTATTCCTCTTATTGAATCAGCCCAACTTAGGATTTTTAGTTTTTATGACTATGGAATGACTGGAGATAAAAACTTTGATGAGATTAAAAGATCATCAACGGGAGTTGGACTAGAGTGGGCAAAGTCACCTCTTGGTGTACCATTACAACTCTTTTATGCAAAAGCACTTGATGATGAAGAGGGAGACAGAACTTCTAGAATTGAGTTTAGTTTAGGAAGAAGATTCTAGTACTATTGCAAAAGAGGCTGGTTTTTTCAGCTTCTTTATGCAAGCTTCACTTAGAAACATTTTATCTGCACTTTTTATGGTAAGTATTTTATCTTTGTATGTTACATCTATCTTTTGAATTTTTTTATTTTTATTGATACAAAGAGTTAATGAGAGTATAAAGCTTAACCATCTTACCACCTCTACCGAAGGCAATAACTCTTTAAAACTCTCTATTTCAACCTCATTTATATCTTTGTTATGTGCATATTTTAGTATAACAGCTATTAAAATTTTTTGCTTATGAGAGAGTCCGAAATTTAAATTTTCTACTAAAAAATAGAAACTTACATCACTATTTGAGTAGATATTTAGCCGTCTTAGTATAAGTAAAAGCTTTGAAGCTTTTAGAAGTTCATCTTTAAACTTTTCATCTTCATCAAAAAATTGATTTGTCTGCATATAAATATCTGATGTAACTCTTCTAATATAAGAGATATTTTTACCATAAATTGCAAATCTATCAATAAGACTTTTTATACTAACATTAAAATTTACAGGAAATTTATGATTGCATCCTCTTAAAATATCACCTAGATAGACACCTTCTCTAACACCAGCTTTACTAGTAATAACATTTTTTGCTCCTAGTTTTTCACAAAGCATGAAAAAAATAGTGCTTCCCTCTCTTATCGTATCGTACCTACTCTTTGCAATTTGAAACTCTTTTAACTCTCTAACACTACATTTTGAAATATTTTTAATAAAATCTTTATGCTTATCATACTCATACTCATATGCATGCAAAGAGTGAACTGGGTAATTGCTATATTGTAAAATAGCAGATGAGAGAGTTCTTATCGTCCCTCCTATTCCTATTATATTTGCTGTTTTATAGCTTTTTGGTATATCTTTAAAAACATCATCTATATAATTTTGAATATCTGAAAAATCTTTTTTCTTATCAAAAAAAAGCTCTTTTAAACGAACTGTACCTATATCTAGAGAGATAGTTTCTACTACATTTGACTTTTCAATTCTAGCAAGTTCTGTTGAACCTCCTCCTATATCTATAGTTATTGCATTGTCAACTTTAGGAAGAAGATTTAAAACAGCAACCGCTCCTAGATATGCCTCTTTTTCACCATCAATTACCTTTATATTTAGCTTTAACTCTTTAGAAACTTTGCTTAGAAAATCTTTTTTATTTGGTGCATCTCGAAGTGCTGATGTTGCAACTGCTAAAACTTTTTTGCATCCCAAGCTTTTGATAACAGATAAAAAATCTTTAAGTGTACCATAAGCTCTTTGCATAGCTTTATCACTAAGATGCCCGCCATTTTCATAAGCACCCTCGCCAATTCTAACTTTAGATCTAATCTTTTCAATAAGATGAAAAGCATAACGAGAACTCTTCTCATACACAACAAGAGAGATTGAATTTGAACCTATATCAATTATCGCTGTTCTTTTTGCCACTTATAAACTTCTTTCATATTTTTCTAAAAGAGAACTCTCACTCTCAAAATAATCTTTATCTACTATTATAGCATCTACAGGACAAACTTTCACACATGATGGCTCTTTATGATAACCTACACACTCACAGCAAGTTACTGCACTTATAACATAAATCGGATCGCATACCTCTATCGAAGCAGTTGGACAAACTTCAACACACCCATCACAAGATATACACTCATCTATAATTTTCAAAGCCAACTATCAAACATCACTTTTTAAATGCATTAAATATACCACCTTTAGAATCATCATCAATTGGACAATAGTTTCTAGAATTTAGTGAAAGTGTAGCAACTGCACCTTTGTCATCACTTCTATTTTTAAGACTAAGTTCCGCTCCAATAGCATCTGCCGCACCTTTCGCTAAAAATAATCCAAGCCCCGCACCAGCCTCTTTTCCAACTCTTTTAAATGGAGCAAAAAGATCTAGTGACTCATCAACCCCCGAGCCTTCATCGATAATCTCAATCTTAAAATCATCTCCATCTAACCTGCTTTTGATATGAACATTCCCACCCTCTGGCGTAAACTTAATAGCATTTTGAACAAAGTTCTGAAGTATATGAGTTAATAAACTTGGTTGAGATATAACACAATACATCTTTGGCTCTAAATCGATAGAGATATTTTTACCAACATTTTTAGCTATAAGTGTAAAATCTTTTGATTTATCTTTCAAAAACTGAATCAAATCAACCTCAACAGGCTTCTCAAACTGAGCACCCTCTTGTCTTCCAATCTCTAAAATTGAGCTTATCATACTGTTCATCTCGTCAATTGTTTTATTGTTAAGCTTTAGTGTCTCTTGATACTTTGAGGGATCTCTTTTTCTCATAAGAGTTACTTCATTTTTTGCCTTCATGACTGCTAGCGGAGTTTTAAGTTCATGAGAGGTTCCGATAAAAAGCTCTTTTTGATACTTCACAAAATTTTGAATTCTATCTATTAGTCTATTTATACTCTCTCCAAGAGGTATAAATTCGCCAGGAAGTGTTTTTGTCTCAATTGGCTCTAAAAAATTCTCATTCATTCTTGCTAGCCTTCTTGTTATCTGCTTAACAGGCTGCAAAAGTGTCTCTGATAAAAACATCGCATAAGCTAAAATTAAAAAAAGCGTCAAAAAATTAACAAGAACTATACTTTTTAATATCTTCTGTATAAGCTTATGAGTTCCATCAACATCTCTCTCAATTTTTAGATAAGTAGATTTTTCTTTATTAAAAATATGAAAAATACTGATATAATTTTTTTCATCTTTTTTATACTTTTCATAATATATATCATCTTTTAAATCAACACGAATAACCATACTCATCTCATCTAAACCTAACTCGTTTACTGCGAGAGTATTTTTTGAAAATGGTTTTTTTGATTTTGATTTTTCGATGTAAATGACCGCATCAGTTTTTAATTTGTACATAGTATCATTTAGGATAGATACTTTAATATAACTATAAAGAATAATAGAAAAAATCACAATTAGTGCCACAGATGCGACTACTAACTGGATTAAAAATTTTCTCTTTATACTTTTTTCGGGTAACAAAATCTATAACCTCTTCTTCTTACAGTTTCGATTGTAGAGATATTTAATGGTTTATCCATTTTTTGTCTTATCTGATTAATTGCAACTTCGATAACATTTGGAGTTACAAGCTCAGGCTCTTCCCAAATTGCATCTAAAAGTTGCTCTTTTGAAACTATTTGATCACTATGTCTAGCTAGGTGAGTTAAAACTTCAAAAGGTTTACCTTTTAACTCAATATCTTTACCTTTATATGTAATCTTCTCTTCATCAGGATCAATCACCAAATCATCAATCTTAATAACATTTGTACCACCAAATCTTAATCTAGCCTCAATTCTAGCAACCAAAATATCAAAATCAAAAGGTTTCCTAATATAGTCATCCGCACCAGCTTTAAGTGCTTTTATCTCACTCTCTTTATCATCTTTTGCAGATAAAACTACACAAGCAGTTCTTGGAGTTTTCTGCTTTATCGCAGTTACAAGTTCAACACCATCTCCATCAGGAAGCATCCAATCTGTTAAAACTAAATCATAATTTCTAATACCTATATAGTACTCTGCATCTTTAAAGTTTTCCGAACTATCTGCTTGATAACCATACTCTTGAAGTCCCTCTACTAAAGTTCTATTTAATGTAACCTCATCTTCAACAATCAAAACTCTCATTATTTTCCTTATCTTTGTAAAATTTATATGGATTATACCACAATTTTGTCAAAAATTAAAGTTTTTTTAAAATTTTTTTAAATTTTCCTGAAGAGTTCCACTGCAACCACACAATTATCAAGAATTTCAGGCTTTGAAAGTTTTAATCTAATAGTTTTTATTCCTTTAAAACTATTAGTTATATTAGTTATAATATCATCTAAAGCATCTTCTATTAAGTTATATCTATTTTTTACAAGCATATTTTCAATCATTTTAGAGACTTTGGCATAATTTATAAATTTTGCTTCACACTTCTCATACCCTATAAAACACCAAGCTATAATCTCTTGAGGCTCTACTCTCTCTTTTTCTAAAATTCCTATAATCGCTCTAAGTTTTAGATTTTCAATACAAATCGTATACAACATAATCTTATGCTATCTTACTCTCTTTTCCAGCAAACAGCCTTCCGATATTTTCCCAATGTTTATAAAAAATCATAAAACCAATGATAACAATAGGAGTATGAATAATATCAGGATAAAGAACAAACGAAGATGCAACCGCTCCAACTACACCAAAAAGAGAAGAGAGTGAGACAATCCTAAAAACTTTTGCACAAAAAAGCCAGACAGCAAGCCCCACGATGGCAGAAAAAGGAACCATAAACATCAACACTCCAAGAGAAGTAGCAACACCTTTACCCCCATCTCCAAGTAAAAAGATAGAGATACAATGCCCAATAACAGAAAAAACAGCAATAGCCCACATAGTAGCTTCACTAACTCCTAACATATACCCAATAAGAAGCACAAAAACACCTTTTAGTGCATCTAGTGCAAGAGTTGCCCCTCCTAATTTTTTAGCTAAATCAGGATTTTTCTCTTTTAAAACTCGAAGTACATTTGTAGCACCTATGTTACCACTTCCCTCTTTCCTAATATCAACTTTTCCAACATACTTTGCCAAAAGAAGCCCAAAAGGAATACTCCCAACAAGATATGCCAAAATATACAACTGAACATTTGTGTTAAATAAAAATTCCAAGATTTAATCCTTATATTAATAACACTTAGTATAACTATATTTTGGTTACACTGCGGTTAGCTCTTTTTTTGCCTCAAATGTTAACTCAGGAAAAGCTTTTTTAAATACAATTGTTAACTTATCAATAGTCACAGGTTTTAAAAGATACCCTTTTGCACCATTTTTTATAGCATCCATTACAAGCTCTTCTTGACCATGTGAAGTCACCATAATTATTACTGCATCTTTACAATCTTTTCTTATCTCTTTGAGTGCTTCTATACCTGTTTTTATAGGCATTGTTATATCCATAGTTACCGCATCTGGATTGTATTTTGCATATAATTTAACCGCCTCTTGTCCATTTACCGCTTCAGCTACAACATTACATCCTAACTCTATTAGCATCTTTTTTATATTTCTTCTTATGATTAATGAATCATCTACAACCATTACATTTAACATCTCTTTCTCCTTTTTTTAATTTAATAGTGCACACTGTGCATTTCCATATTTTGTTTTAATCATAGCCATTAAGACACTAGAGTCTTTTAATTTTCTAGCAAGCTTTGCATCTTCTATAATAATTGGTGGAGTTATAGTAGCTCCTTTTCCAGAGTTTGGAAAATTTGGTATTGCATTTCCAATTACTGTATTTGCAACTTCAGCAGGTATCTCTTTTGAGAGTTCAGCTCTCTCCTCTTGGCTAACCTCTCCATAGATAAAAGACTCCACAAGTTTATCAATCAAAAAGGTATCAAAACTAAACACCGTTAAAGCATTTAAATCTCCACCCAAACCAATAATCGTCATACAATCTAACAACTCAAACTCACAAACCTTGGTACATATATTTTTATCCAAAATCTCAATTCCCATATCTTCACCAACAAAACTCTCCATTCTATCGATAAGTGCACCTAAAACATCTTCATACATTTGCATTTTCTACTCCTAACTCTTCTAATTTTGTCTTAAAAGTAAAAGTAGTTCCTATACCTTTTTTACTCTCTATCTCCAAAACTCCACCCAATTTTTCAATCTCAGCTTTTACAGCACCAAGCCCTATACCTCTTCCTGATAGCTCATTAACATTATCTTTTGTACTAATACTATCAACAAAAATTAACTCTAACTGTTCCTTATGAGTTAATTTTTCAGCTACTTTTGGACATAATTTTCCACTAGATATAGCTTTTTCTTTAAGAACATCTACATCTATTCCTTTTCCATCATCAGAGATTTCAAGTATAAGCTGGTCATCAAGGTGTGAAAATTGGCATTTGATACTTCCAATCTCATCTTTACCATCTTGGACTCTAAGATCTAACTCCTCGATGCCATGATCGATACTATTTCTAAACACATGAACTAGTGATTTTAAAAACGGCTTATATTTTTGTGAAACTTTAAGATTTTTATCTCCCTTAATCTCAAAAGCATAAATTGACTTCTCAAGTTTATTAGCAATTTTTTGAGCCATATCAGGATAATTTGATAGTAACTCTTTTAGAGGTTTATCTCTTAAACTTTGAATTTGTCCCAATAACAAATCAAGCTCTTCCCCTTTATAATGTTCAGAAATTATGGTAATTTTTTCCTCAATTTGAGCTAAAGTATCGCAACTAATAGATATCTTATCCCTATTTGCTAAAAAATCATCCCCTAAAACTTTTTTTATTATCCTCATATCGCAAGCTAACCATCCCTCAAATAGATGTTTATTTAGTGAACTTTCTATACAGACATTCATCTGTGTTTCAATGTTATGCAGTCCATTTACAGTATTAAACATCTCTTTTTGAGCAAATAGACCTTTAAAAGTATGTATCTCTCTTTTTAATTCTACTAAAGTATTGTTATCTAAATAACAATCGATTGTACTAACAAAACTCTCATAATCATTAATTAATTCAAAAAACTCATCATAGTTGCTTACAATAGAAACTATCATTTTTTGAGTTTTTTTCTCATACTCTATCTCTCTTTGAAGAAATTTTTTCTCCGTTATATCACTAATAACCAACATAAATCTATTTTCACCTAAAAACTTATACTCCAACTCAAGAGTTTTATCACCTAAAGATAACTCTTTTTCAAGTAGTGAAAGCATCATCTCTTTAGATAAATCATCATTAATTGCCAAGATATTCCCGATAATATCTTTAAATAACTCTCTTTTTTTATCATCAGTTGCATACAAAACAGTTGCTATGTTTTTACCAGCAACTTCATCTCCTAAAAGCTTTAAGGCTTCACGAGATAAAGTCTGTTCAACAATCAAATTTTCATCAAAAGATAAAAACCCCTCACCTGCATTATTTAAAAGATCACTCATCTGTTTAGATTGGGCTTTTAGTTTTAAACCAAGTTCTAAAACCTCTTTTTGAAAAGTTATATCCTCTCTAATTGCACTATAACCTAACAGCTCTCCACTACTTTGATCATAATATGGACCCACAGCTGCTTTTACCCAATAATGAGTCCCATCTCTTCTAATATTTTTAACTTCACCTTGCCAAATATTTCCACTTTTGATACTCTCCCATAACTCTTTAAAAACCTCTTTTGGCATATCAGGATGTCTTACCATATTGTGAGGTTTTCCTATAAGTTCACTCTCTTTATATCCAGCAATTTTACAAAATGCTTCACTAACATAAGTGATGTTACCTTTTGGATCAGTTCTTGAAGCTATGACATATTTATCATAACTACCTATTAGAGAATCTAACTCTTTATTTAAATCTTCTATCTTTTTAACATTTTCAAGAAAATCTCTTTTTTCTAAATTTTTAGTTACACACTGTGAAAATATATCTACAACTTGTTTTAAATCTATAGGTTTTTGAATAAAATACTCAACTCCCATATTCATTAATTCCATAAGCATAGGTGATTCACTATATGCAGACATTATAATAATAGATTGATTTTTATCTATCTCCAAAATCTCTCTACTCATTACCACTCCATCCATATTTGGCATAGTAATATCAGCAATAACTAGATCGAAATGTTCTAATTCATATTTTCTAAGCCCTTCAAGCCCATCAACTGCCACAACAACCTTATTAAAAAATTCTTCTAACATATGGAGCGTAAAGATTCTGGTCTCTTCATCATCTTCCACATATAGCACTTTTAAGTTCTTTGATTTTTTTACAAGTTTTTCTATCATTTTTTCACTCACGGCTTCTCCTTTATTTTAGATGGTAAAAGGTTTTTCAATAACCTCACATATTAAAAGTTGGCTCACACTTCTATTTATCGGCAATATTAAAAAAAGATTTAGCTTCATAAATCATATGTTATAATAGTCAAAACTAATTCGAAAAGGAATTTAAAATTGACAAACGAAGATTATAAAAAAGAGATACTAAGACTCAAAGAGAAGCTAAATGTAACCATAGTCGCACACTTCTATCAAAAAGATGAAGTTTTTGATATGGCTGATTTTTCAGGAGATTCTTTGCAATTAGCACAAATGGCAGTCCAAGACACTAACCCTTTTCTAGTATTTTGTGGAGTTGGTTTTATGGGACAAAGTGTCAAGATACTCTCGCCAAAAAAGAGAGTTCTTATGCCAAAAATTGCCTGTTGTGCGATGGCTAGAATGATTGATGGAGAGCATTATGATACAAGTGTAAAACTTTTAGAAAAAGCGGGTATTAAAAAAGATGATATTATGCCTATAACTTATATCAACTCCTCAGCTGAAGTAAAAGCAAAAGTTGGGCAGATGGGTGGTTTGGTCTGTACAAGCTCAAATGCTAAAAAAATTATCGAAAAAGGGTTAAAAAGTGGTAAAAAAATTCTTTTTGTTCCAGATAAATGCTTAGGACAAAATATCGCCATCATGATGGGATTAACATCTTGTGTTATTGGGGATGGAAGTGATCCAAAAGATGCGGATATCATCTGTTACAATGGTTTTTGTTCAGTTCATCAGCTTTTTGATGTTGAAGATATTGAATTTTATAGAGACAAATATCCAGATATAAAGATTATCTCTCATCCTGAGTGTAAACCTGAAGTTTGTGAAGCATCTGACTTTGTAGGCTCAACTAGTCAAATTATAAAATATATAAAAGAGTTACCAAAAGAACAAAAAGTAGCAGTTGGGACTGAGTTTAACCTTGTAAACCGCTTAAGAAAAGAGAACACTTACGTACTCTCTTCTACAAAACCAGAGTGTCCTACTATGAATGAAACAACTTTAGAAGATCTATATAATGTACTAAAATCAATAGAAGATGACAAAATAGTTTTTGAAGTTTTAGTGGATGAAGAGGTAGCTAAATGGGCAAAAGTTGCACTTGATAGGATGTTTGAAATATGAGAGTAAAAGAGACTGTTAGAGAAGCCATACTTGAAGATATAGGAAGAGGAGATCTTTTTTCACTTGTTAGTGACCGTCGAAAAGTTGAAGCAAAAATTATAGCAAAAGAGGATGGTATCTTCTCTGGTAAACTCTACATAAAAGAGCTAGGAGAGATGGAGCATTTAGAGATAGAGTTTTTAAAATATGATGGAAACACTCTTAAAAAAGGTGAAATTATAGCTTATGTAAGAGGTGAAGCAAATAGAGTTTTAATGTATGAGAGAGTAATTTTAAATATCTTGCAACACTGTAGTGGTATATCTACAAATACGGCATCTTTTGTAGAGCTTGTAAAAGATTATGATGTAAGACTTTTAGATACAAGAAAAACAAGACCAGGTTTAAGAGTAATGGAAAAATATGCTGTAAGATGTGGTGGAGGAACAAACCATAGGCTAGGACTTGATGATTGTTTGATGTTAAAAGATACTCACTTAGCTGCTATTGATGACTTGCATCAATTTATCAAAATGGCTAGAAAAAGGATTCCCTACACATCTAAAATAGAGATAGAGTGTGAAAGTATAGAGGCAACTTATGAAGCCATGTCTGCAGGAGCTAGTCTCATAATGTGTGACAATATGAAAACTGAAGATATAAAAAAAGTAGTTAAATATAGAGATAAAAACTTTCCTTCAGTCCTCATAGAAGCTAGTGGAAATGTGGATAAAACAAATATAGTAGAGTTTGCCAAAACAGGAGTAGATGCCATAAGTAGTGGTAGCTTAATTCACAAAGCTGTCTGGCTTGATTTTTCTATGAGGATTGAACACAAGTAAAAAAGGAGCACCATGGCTGATGATATGGAGAAAACCGAAGAGCCAACCTCCAAAAAAATAGAAGATGCAAGAAAAGAGGGAAATGTCCCAAAAAGTCAAGATACAAGCTCTTTTATAACTCTTTTAGTTGCTGTTGTAGCTGTATATATTTTTATTCCTTTTATTATGCAGAGGATAATTTTTATATATGAATATTATATGTCACTCATAGGTGTGCCTCTAACTACCACAATTGTATTTGATATCGGTTTTATCTCATTAAGAGAGCTTGTTTTTATGATACTCCCTATTGCTTCTATCGTTGCTCTTTCTGGTATTGTTGCTGGGCTTGTGCAGTTTGGTTTTGTATATACTACCAAGCCTCTTACTCCTGATTTAAAAAAGATTGACCCTATTAAAGGTCTTGGAAAACTAATCTCTATGAAAAAACTTATAGAGGGTATTAAGATAACTGCTAAAGTAATTATAGTTTTTGTAATTGCATTTTACTTTTTGATAGAGTATACAAAAGAGCTTCCAACTGTTATAAATTTTGACATTATGAGCCAGATGAAGTGGTTAGCTGAAAAAATCATCATAATGGTTTTGATTATGCTTATGATATTTTTTGTTTTAGGAATGGTTGATCTTATGATAGTTCGCTATCAATACTTTAAAGATTTAAAGATGAGTAAACAAGAGGTAAAAGATGAGTACAAACAGATGGAAGGTGATCCTCTAATAAAAGCTAAAATAAAACAAGTACAGATGCAATTAGCACAAAAAAGAATGATGTCAGAACTTCCAAGTGCAGATGTCATCATCACAAACCCAACCCATTTTGCAGTAGCACTAAGATATGATAAAGAAAAAGAGTCTGCTCCAAGAGTAGTAGCAAAAGGAGCAGACAAGATAGCTTTAAAAATCAAAGAGATAGGTAGAAATCACCTAATCCAAATAATAGAAAATCCTCCATTAGCAAGAGAACTTTACAAATCTGCTAACATAGATGAAGTGATACCAGAGAACCTCTACAAAGCTGTTGCAGAGGTCTTAGCTTTTGTCTTTAAAAGTGCAAATAAGAGTTAACTATATAGTTTGGCTGCTCCTAATTTTTCATGAATTGAATCAGCTACTTCATTGGAAACATTTAAACCTTTTGCAAGTTTGTCTAGATAAAGTGCTTCTGATTTTGAATCAAGATTGATTGCTAATAAACTCATCATATAAACTTGTTGCTCCATGCCAGAGGGAACACTAGCTATCAAAGCTTCAATATCAACAGGTGCTTGCATCTCACTTTTTACAAACTCTATATCTTCTGGAGTAATATCTCCAATATGCTCAGTAATTTTCTTCTGCTCATCTGCATCTATACTACCATCTGCCTTAGCAGCACTTATCATAGCTCTTAATAAAAGTTTAGCTTGCTCCTCTTGTTCTGGTGTGGAAGTCACCTCTTCACCAGCAAATGCAGAGTTTAACAATCCTCCAAGATTATTACTATCATCTGCAGTAGATATCTTATTGTTTTGTGAACCACCACTCAAAGAGTTCAGCAAACCACCCAAACCACCAGCTAAACCACCGCTTTGTTGATTGCTATTTCCTCCACTTTGTTTATCACCACCTAAAAGTCCACCAAGCATACCACCAAGTCCACCTGAACCACCCATAGCATTTCCAACACCCTTAGCAATCATAACACCCATCGCAACTTTTCCTAATGTTCCTAATAATCCCATCTTCTTACCTCCTATTTTATAAGTTTAAAAATTAAATTATAGCATTAGTATATTAAGGTCATCTCTAAAAACCCTTATGAAGCTAAAAGTAAGAGACTGTAGTGTCCCCACCACACCTTTATATTTTAAAAAAATCCAAAATTTTAGGTTATTGGTTATCATAAACCCATATTATTAACTAGCAACCCTCAACAAATCTGAAAAATTAGCAACTTCTATCATACTATGTTTTTGCCTTGCGTCGTTTACAATAGTCTCTAGTTATCCTACTTCTTTATCTGCAATCCACTCTTCACCACATTGCTCACAAATCATTGCAGGAACATCACGAACTACAATTATACCAAACTTCAAATCAACTGTAAATATTGTAAAAGAATTTTATTTATATCCTTGACAGATAGGACATCTGCTATCATTTTTTTTCCTTGTTATCAGGTCTTCTAAAAAATATCTTGTAGCTGGTTCATATGTTGTTATAATGTAACATATTTGAGCTTTTTCATCATAAGAAACAAGCACATGCAGTGATTTGGCTTTATTAATATGGGCTATCAAAAAACTTGAACTAGAGTTTTTTCAAACTCTAGTTCTAAACATATAGCTCAATAATTTTTACAAACACTCATTTTTAGAACCCCTCTTTTCAGATATACTTAAAAGTGCAGGAAGAAGTAACAAATCCACTACAAATGCGATAACAAGAGCAGATGCAGTAACTATTCCAAAGTTTTGATTTGGAGTAAATGTACTAAATGCAAAAACAGAAAATGATATACTAAGTATTATAGTTGTAAATGCTATAGCCTTTCCAGCATAACGAAGCACTTCATCAAAAGCATTTGCCAAACAGAGTCCTCTTTTTCTTGCATCAAAATACTTAACTAAAAAGTGTATCGTATCATCAACTGCAACCCCAATGATGATGGCTCCTGCTATGGCTACTCCTATATCGATATTTATCCCTATCCAGCCCATAACTCCAACTACTAACATAACTGGCAGTAGATTTGGTAATATAAAAACCCAAAGTAGTTTTGGTCTTCTAAATATAATTAACATCAAAATAGAAACAAGAGTTATCGCTAAAGACAAAGAGTAGATAAGAGTATCTGTAACATCACTTTGCATGTATGCAAACATCGCTGTTTGACCATTGACATTTGCACTATATGGTGTATCTTCCCACCAATCATGAGCATACTCTATCATTTGTAAATCTGTAGATGTATCTACTATATTTACTCTACCTGTTACTCTGATTTTTCTCTCATCTATATCCATCTTGTCATTTAGCTCCATACCTTGAGGAAGAGATAGAGAGTAAAGTAGTAGATATTGGGCTATTAAGTTTTGATTGTCTGGGACTTCATCTTTGCCATCAAGAACTTTGTTGAAGCGTTTTACGATATCTAAGATAGAGCTAAGATGTCTTACATCTGGAAACTTCTCTTGATAATCTTCATAAAATCTCTCAACTGTATTTAAAAACTCTGGATCTTTTATACCATCTTTTTTGCCACTATCTATAACTATCTCATATGCCATTGGACCTGTTAGATTTTGTGCTAAAAATTCTGTAGATTTTCTAATCTCTACACTCTCATCAAAATATCTTATAGTGTTGCTATCTACTTTTACTTTAAAAAGTCCAGCTGCTAAAACAGCAAATATCAAAGTAGTAATGATAACTATCTTCTTATCATTTTTTACGATAAACTCTCCATAACCAAAAGATTTTTTAACAACTACCTCTTTAGTAACTTCAGCTTTAACCTCTTTTTTAAGAAGTAAAAGCATAGCAGGCATCCAAAAGATAGATATTAAGAATGCCAAAATAGCACCACTAGCGGTAGCAATTCCCAATGTAAAAACAGGAACAACTTCAGATATAGTAAGTGTTGCAAACCCTATTGCAGTTGTAACAGATGTTAAAAATATAGGAAGAAAGTTTTTTTGCAAACTATGTATAACTGCATCTTTGTTCTTTTGCCCCTCTTTTTTATACATAAGCCAAACTATATAGACATGAACCGCATCAGCAATTCCAATAGCAACAACAAAAACTGGTAGATTTGCTGTAAAGTTATTTAACTTAAAGCCTAGCATAACCTGCACAGCAAGTACAGTTAAAAATGTAAAAACAACCACACCAATTGGTATCAAAGCTCCACTTACTCGGCGAAATAGTAAAAACAGAAGTATCATAGAAGCTATAAGCACAAGAGGTGTAAATGTCGTCGCATCACTTGTACCAATCTCAACAAAAGATGTATTTAGAGGTGGTCCTCCATTTAACCAATATTTATAACCAGTTGTTTTTATCTCAGGAGCTAAAATTTCATTTACCATCTTCATGATTTCCGCACTCTTATCGGTGTCGTCATTTGCTTTTGGTGTGAGTCTTGCTGATATCATTGTTGTTGTACCATCACGAGAGATAAAACCATCTACTATCAAAGGGTCGTTTACTGCTATGTTTTTTCTACCTTCTAGATATGTCTTATCTGCATTTTGTATATCTTGTATAAAATCCTCAACTATCACATCATCAGGTTCTTCAAGGCTTGAGTGAACATATTGGTAATTTGTTATAGAATCAACTCTTGCGATATACTTCATCTGCCAAAGAGCTTCGGTGATATTTTCTACACTTTGGAGTGCTTTTTTTGTAAAGATGCCATTTTCATCTTTGAAAGTTATGATGATAGCATCATCATTTCCAAAAGTTCTTCTAAAATCATCATAATCTGTAAGTATCTTAGAATCCTCTCCAAACCAGATACGATAACTTCCATCCATCTCTAAATGTTTAAGATTTGAAGCAAGAGCTAAAACCAAAAGAGGCACACCGATAGCTATAACCCACTTAAATTTATCTAAAAAATCTATATATTTTTTCATTCTTTTCTCCTAAAAATAGTAACCAAATTCAAGCTTTAGTTCATCTAACTCTTTAAAACTAGAGTCACTCACGGGATCTAACCTCTGATATGAGAGTCCTAATTTATACTTTTCTAAAACTCTTGTATCGTACTTAACAAAAAATATCTTCTCTTTGTTATCCAAGTCGATACTTAACCCTCCAAGAACCTCAGAGCTTGCTTGGTCATTCATAGATAATCTAAATCCAAAAGTCAAATCATTTCCAAAAAACTTACCAAGCTTCTTAGCATCTTTTTTACTATCATTGTAGTAATACTCACTAAGAAACCCTAAATCTTTTGCATCCCAAAAACTATACAAAGTATACTCTACTCCAAGACCAAACTCACCATAATCACCTATCTCTTTATCATCACTAAAAGCATAAACAAGCTCTGTTTTGTATATCGTATCTCCATGTATATAAGTTGCATATCCTATAAATTTATTTACTATATAAGCATTTTGAAAAAAAGTACCACCCTCTAAACTCATATAACGACTAGAGTCATAACCATTTTGATAAACCCCTCCATAATCCATCTGCACCTCATCTAAAGAGCCACTATATGTTAGAAAAACTGAAGGTCTATCTTTACCCTTTTGTCTTTTTAATTTATCGTTATATGGAAATGGGAAAAAATTATTTACCGATTTTATATCTTGCATGGGTTGTCTATCTTCATAAAGCTTTATGATGAGTGATACTTCAGAGTTTTCAAGATACCTTGTATATGCCACATTCCAAGCCCCAAGCTTACTCTCATAATCAAATGGATTATCTAAAAAATCTTTAGTATTAAAAACATCACTAAGATTATAAAACTCTAAAGCTCCCCAAAATCTAGTGCTTCGTCCTATCAAAATATCACTATTTTCAAAATTATATTTATAGTAGAGATCATTAAAATCAAAATATCGTCTATTTTCGTCATCTTTATCAAAAAAACTTTTTAATCTAACAACAACTTCACCATCTCCAAACTCTTTTTTAAACTCTGCTTCTAGCTGCAAAGCAAAAGCATTATCTCGTTTGTTTGGCATATCATGATGAAAATATTTTGTCTCAAATCCAAAATTACCTTTGTACTCTATCTCACTTGCTACTACCATGAGTGGTAAAAGAGAGAATAAAACTAACTTTTTCACTTTTTTAACTCTCGTTTATTAAAATCTTTTTCATTTAAACCTGCTTTTATCTTATCCTCTTTCCAGATTAAAATTGTAGATTTGTCATTTTGATGATTTTTCATCTCTATCTTTCCTACCCTCCAGATGCCATCAATAAGCTTATATTCAGAAAAAGTAGCTGTTTTTAAAAGCTCTTTTTTTCTATCATAATAATCTATTTTTCGTATCAAAAAATCTTTTGTATCAACAAAGCTTACCTGTTTTGTATAACCTGAGTTTTTATCTTTTGGAACTCTTGCACCTTTATAACACTCTAAACCATCTAATTTTACAATTTCAGGCTCCCCCTCAAATGTATATTTTTTATAGTTTTGATTTCCAATATCCTCATATGAGAACTCACTACCCATAAAAGAGCCTGATTTGTTTTTGCTTGCAATTCTCTTAACTCTTTTTAAAGCAGGAAGATAGAGCCACTGATCATCATCTCTATCCATATGTTCCCATCCTAAAACTTTTGTCCCTTTAACATCTGCTGGAGATAAAAAAGTGGAGATAGTTTTATCGCCATTTTCTCCCTCTAAAGTTTTCATTAAAAGATCTCTTATGCTCTTTTGTCCATTTGCATTTATGAGTATCATCTGGGTTTTTGAAATAGAGCTTTCAAACCCATCTGTTGCCTTGTCTGCTTTTTGTGCAATCTCTAAATTTGTCAAAGCCAAAAGGCTTGAAGCTATCATCATGCTTGCTACTATTATCTTTTTCATCGTTTTCCTTTTAGTTTTTTTAACTCATAATTTTCCATATTTAAAATCATACTCTCTTTTATAATCTCTCTTAAAAGCCCCTCATCCAAATCACCCATCTTATATATATCCATATGCCTAACTACTTTTGCATCTCCTTTTAAAAATGGATACCTCTCTTGCAATACAGCACCTTTTGCCAAGATGATAATCACTCTATTTTCATACTCTCTTAACATCAAAACCGTGCTGTAGTCATCTTTAAAAGCTACTTGATTGGCACTTTTACTCTCACTAACTCCTTTGAAACTTAAAATTATACTCCGTATCTTTTTGAAAATCTCTCTCATTAGTTCTCTTGTACAAAAACTCTAAGCTCATCTATATACTTTTTAAATGCTCCTACTCCTTCATCAGTGATATGGATGGTTGTTTTTGGTCGTTTACCCTCAAAACTCTTCTCTATCTTCACATATCCCCCCTTTTCAAGTTTTGTTAAATGAGATGAGAGATTACCATCAGTAACATCTAGCATCTCTTTTAAAGCACGAAACGGCAACTCTTCATTAGCAATCAAAAATGATATGAGTTTAGACCTAATGCTTTGGTGTAAAAGTGGGTCAAACACTTTTTGCCTCTTCTTTTTTGATAACAGATGCAAGATATATAGGAACAACTCCAATACTTATGATAGTAGCTAACTGAGAAGCTCTAAAAAACCAAGACGCAACACTACCCAAATCAGAAATAAAAACAGAGATAAATATAAGCAAAATTGCCAATGAAATACTAAAATACCCAGCAGTTAAAAATAGTCTTTTATTTATAGTGTGTCCAACAACAACATTTCCAAGCCCACAGATAAATATCCACAACATAAAAACAGGAATCAAAAGCTGATGTTTTGCCAAAAGTATACTCATAGCTATACCAAAAAGTGAAGTAACCAAGTAGATACGAAAGATAAACTTCTGTCTTCTTGTGCAATCATCTATATCATAACTGATATTCTCTTTTTTGATTAAAAATCCCTCCACAAAAAATCCAGCTCCAACTAAAAGTATCAAAAAAAATGAACCATAAACAAGACTACTTTTTAAAAGAAAGGGTAAAAATAGTGATAAAATTATAGAGATAACACCCCAAGATATAAGTGCATTGTAGTTATATGGAAAAAACTTTTTATCATCAAGTACCGATTTTATACCTTCTAAATGTTGTAGTGCCTCATCTTTTTCGCTCATTTATTTTCCTTTGCAAATTACTTTGTGATGCAAAGTATATAGAAAAATAGTGTTTTTGTCAATAGATTTAATAAAAAAAGAGTAAGATGATAAAAATTATTATTTAGGAGGATTTATTGAAAAAGTTATTATTTGGTGTAGTATTGCTATCTTCATTTATATATGCTGGTGAAATGACTACAAAACAGAGTTGTATTTTATCTCAAGAGGGAGATATTATAGTTAATTGGAAATCCTATAAAACACCTGCAAAAGTTAGTGTAAGTGGAAGTTTTGATGATGTATCTTATATGGCTATTAAAAAAGAGGGAAAAAACTTTAAAGAGATACTTGTTGGTTCATCTGTTATAATTAATACTAACAAAGTAAATTCAAAACATGTAGATAGAGACTTGAAACTTACCAATTCATTTTTTAAAATTATGAGTGATAAAAAGATTACAGCAAAGATTATTGAAATAAACACACATAAAAAAGAGATGGGAAAACCAAAGACAGGAACCCTAATCGTAGAAATCACAATGAATGACGTAACAAAAAAAGTCCCTTTAAAATATATCCACGATAAGGGCATTATGAGAGCAGATGGTTTTATAGATATTTTAGATTTTAAAGCCTCAAAAGCACTTGCATCTATAAACAAAGCTTGTTTTGACCTTCACAAGGGTAAAACTTGGAGTGATGTAGCTATAGGATTTAAGATGAGCATCAAAGCAACACTTTGTGATGCAAATTAAAAAAGCTCTATAAAAAGCAGATATTTCTATCTGCTTTTTAAAACTACCAATCCATCTTTTCAGATTTTCTTCTAGATGCATCTTGCTCCATTCTCTCTCCTCCTTCACCTTTACCACTCCAAGTTGTTGCTGGGCTATGGTGTTCTATTAAAAAGCTATGCTCAGTTACATTTCTAAATCTATTATAAAGTAACCAAGGAGCAGTCCGATAAATAATACGGTCAGTATAAGGTGTTTGATTAGCTTGCAGTGTTATAACATCTCTCCTAGTCACATTTGCAATATTTAATCCACCTCTGGAATAAACAGGATTATTAACACCAACACCTAAATTGTCAAAATCATTAAAAGTCAATATATACCAAAAAACAGAATCCACACTCTCTCTAGCATTAGCAATCTTTGGAAAATTTACACGATTACAATCACGACAATATACCTCATAAAATAAAGTAGCATTAAAATCTATTCCAACAGCTTGATAATCAGGTGAATGAACTCTGCCGTAGTAAAAGTTAGCATTATCTAAGCTTGCTGTATTTGATGTATCACTAAATCCAAATGCACTTCCATTTAAATTATCTTTATTCACATAACTACCATCTCTATACTTATATGGACTTCCATATGAGCTTTCTTCCGTTCCATATGAACTCTCATACATACTCAAAGGTTCACTATCATATTTACTTTCATACATAGTATTTATATCCGTAGCATTTACATCTATTACTACAAGATTTACAGGATTAGATACAAATCTTTGATTTCTTCGCAAATTTATATGAACCGATGTATTTGCTTGACCATTATTTCCATTAGAAAAACGATTTTTAAATGTACCTGCAACTATACCTCCATTTGCTACCCCAAATGTTATAACTAATGGATTTAAACTAACTAAAATTCCACCATCAATATCTACCAACCAAGTTGGTGTATATCTACTACCTTCTGTTCCAAATATATTAAAATTTACTTTTGTTGCTATATCACTTGCATAACAAGATGCAGTATAATTTTTTAAATTTGCCCCTAAAAAGTTTTTTGCTTGTAATTCTATATCCAATCTAGCACCCATACCATCAGGCATTGAAGAGAAATAAGTCATCTTAGCAACTTGAGCTCTATTTACAAAATTCCACTTTACATCAAAATTAGCCGCATTAAATACAATCGGAGGGGAACTAGCACTTGTTATGAGCCTTTGCGAAGCAGAGGTATCATTTATATCAATAGATGCAAACCCTATGTCTGTTATGCTAGCTACAACACTTCCAACTTCCGAATAAGTAGCCTTAGCTCCAAATGAACCATCGCTAAATTTTGAACCAACTGCTATGATTGTATCTCCTGTTGTACAAGTTAGATTTTGCTCTTCATCTAAAGATATTTTATACCCTGTAGATGTTTCATTGTAATTTTTAGTTGCAATTCCATCTACTCCAACTGCTGTAATACTTAAATCAAACTCTTTTCCTGCCAATAATGGTCCAGTTATCGAACCTATCTCAAATTTATCTGGTCTTATGGCAAACTGTTCAGATAAATTTGCATCTTTTAAATCACTTGTGATATTTGCATCTCCATACTTTACTCTAACATAAGCTATTTTGTGAGCTTCATCAATTTTTCCAAACATCACATCTGTGCTATTTGTATCGGTTAAATTAACATCTTTCCAAACAGTTAACTGTTTTGAGTTTGCAAATATTGCAGCTTTTACATTTTCGTAAGAGCTTGTCATAAATTTACTATTATTTTTATCAAGAGATGCAATGGTTAGATTTATATCTTGGTTTACAATTTTGGTTGTTATGATTTGATTAGCGATGCTAAGATTTGTATCCCAAACACCAAACTCATTTCCAGAGACAATATTTATCATATAATCCTCAACTTCACCATCTTTTGCAGGACCTGTTGCTTCCAAACCTTTATCTGTGCTATATCTAAATCTTGCAACACTCATCACATCTGTTTTCATCTTTGATGGAACTTTTATATCCTTAAGAGATATGCTTCCTGAAAAACCATCTTCATCTGTAGCAATCTGCTCACTGGATGTAAAATTTCCATCACTATTCCAATCTATCCAAGCATTTAAAAAACCATTTCCGGCTGTAGTTATCTCTAAATCTATTTTACTATCTGCAACTATTTGGGCACCTTGCAAACTTGAACCTTCAAATGTTACACCATCATCTTCAGCACCATCACCTAAAGCATCTTTTGTTGCATTGGCATCATCTTCAAAGTCTGGTGGATTAGCTCCAAGATATACAATAGCTCCAGAGTATGGAATTGTATGTCTTGGTCCATTATCTGATAAAAGAGTTCTATAATTACCCTCTTTTGTTCCATCTCCACTAGATACATTACTATCATCTGGTGCATCTCCAAAATCTAAAAGGATAAAATTACCAGCCCACATTACACCATCATTTAGGGAAGTTTTTCTAGGTTTTGAAAAAGGAACGGCCGTGGGATCTATATTTGAAGGATCAGTAATATCTATACGAAATACTTCTCCAGTGTGTCTTCCAGGTCCATTATCATAAAGATAATAGTACCCATCTCCAGTAAAAAATGACCCGCCAAATACACGAGATTTACCTGAAATTAGTGGATGTCCAGGAGGCATATTCCCATCTCCTTTAGTTGAGCCGCCTGTATCACTATTACTTATTTTTGCATCTCCAAGTCTCTCTGCCTCACCAGTTTGTGGATCAATTCTCCATAGATAGTGTAAACCTGTTCCATTATTTACAGTATATAACATACCATCAATCGGATTTACTGCCCAATCAGTAGACTTTATAACAACTGTTATCAAAGTACCTTTTTTTACTAAATTTAATGAAACTGCTTTTAAATAATCTTTAGACTCGGGATTAAGAACTATTTTTACAGCTTTTGAAGCATAACTACTGTGATTCAAAATATAAAGTGTGCCATTATCATCTATATCACCTGTATATGAGTGTATATTTAATCCTTCAATCTCATTAAACTGTATCTGAACCCAATTCCCAGAACTATCTTTTCCTATTCTTGCAATTTTCTTTTCCATGGGAGTTGAACCCCACATAAAACCATCTATAACATTAAAGCCCAACCCATTTATGTGCCAATTTGCACTATAGCTCCCAGAATAAGGTGTAATATTATCTGCAACTTTATTCAGATCCCCAGTAACTAAATCGATACTATATACATCTGTTGGCTTATTTTGAAAGAGATAAGCCTTTTTCATATCATCCAGCTTAAAATACTCATGGTCATCTCTAAACTTAGCAAAATCTTGGGCTATTATTGAGTTTGGAGGATTACCTATCACCTCTCTAAAATGTGAACTACTAGATGACCAACCTTTCTCATTGTGGACTGTATGATCAGTTGGCATAGTACAACTACTTGTATTTGAATCATCATGAATTATTGTATATTTTGAAAAATCAGATATAGTAAATTCATAAGAACCATCTGCATTTGAACTATTTATCTCATAACTATCAACCCATACATCATCTCTACAGAGTTTTACAAAAGTATGCACACCTGTGCCACCCTCACCTATGTCTCTTTTTTGATTTAGATTTAAATCTTCAAAAACACTACCTTTTATCGTGCCAGTTGCTCCAAAAAGTGAAGAACTTGTAAAAAACATCAATAAAAAAACTAATATATATTTTACTTTTATCATTATTCTACCTTATAAAAAAAACTTAGTTTGATTATATCAATATATTCTAAAATATATAGAATATAATTTTTAAAGTTATTTAAAACTTTGTCGATACTGCTTTTATATAGAAAATTATGAGAGGAGAGATTTTTGTTTGAAAGCTTATTAAAACCCATGACACTACTTATGGATAAATTATCTTACAAGAGAAAAATATCTGTTTTCTTTACCATTATACTTCTGCCTCTATTAGTTTATGTAAGTTTTATCTTTTTTAATATCCAACAAGAGAGAGAAGTCTTAAAAAGTAAAATGGTAGGATTAGAATATAATGGTATTTTTATAAACCTACTAAGACATATTCCAAAACACAGAGGAGCTATGGATGCTTATCTAAGTGGGGATAAGTCCTTTAAAAAAGATATTTTAAAGTCTGAAAAGTATCTTTCACAAGATTTTGAAATGATACTTAACTTTGATAAAAAAAATCTAATGCTTTATAAAGATAGTAAACTCATAGAAAATCTTATGAAAAGCTGGGAAGCTTTAAAATATGACAAAATTAGTACAAATACTAATGCCAAACACTCAAATATAGCACACACAAAATTGATAGAAATTATTTTAAATGAGATGAAGCGAGTATCAAATCTAACAGGTTTCTCAAAAAGTATAGATATAGACTTAAATTATATAGAAACTATTTTATCAGATAAACTACCTCTACTTGGAGAAAATGTAGGTCAAGCTAGAGGACTTGGTGCAGGAATATTAGCAAGAAAAGAGGTAGCTTTAGAAGATAAAAGAGATAGCTTGCATCTATATGCTACTATCACATCTAGTATGGATTCTATAAAAGCCCACCATAGCTTAACTAAGCAAAAAAATTATGAAAAAACAGAGTTAAAGATAAAATCTACAAATAACTCACTAATAACATTTTTAAACTCATACAATAACCACATTATAAATACTCAAGAACTAACTCTTAATCCAAAAAACTTTTTTAAAAATGGTACAAAAGTTTTACAACATGTTTTTGATTTATATGATCAATTAGCAATAACATATCAAAGTATTATTGTTGAAAAAATAGAAAAAATAGAAAATAAATTTGCACAATATCTACTTATCTTTTTAGTTTCAACAGCAGTTTTACTTTATCTCTTTGCTGCATTTTATCTCTCTATCATGAGTGGCTTAAAAAAACTACAAGATGCCTCTTTACAAGTAGCAAATGGTAATACAAATGTACAAATCAATCACAACACAAACGATGAACTTGGAGAAGTAATAAATAGCTTCAATTTTATGGGCAATAAAATTAGGACAAACATGTCATTTTTAAGTGGATATAAAATGGCAATAGATGAGAGTAGTATAGTTTCAAAAGCAAATAAAAAAGGAATTATAACTTATATAAACGATAAATTTTGTGAATTATCAGGATATAGATATAATGAACTTATCGGCAAACCTCACAGTGTCATTAGACATCCTGATATGCCAAAAGAAGCTTTTAAACAGATGTGGGCAACACTAAAAGATAAAAAAGTATGGCATGGAAAAGTTAAAAATAGAAGAAAAGATGGCGAAGCTTACTTTGTAGATGCAACTATCATACCGATACTTGATGAATTGGGTGAGATATATGAATATGTAGCTGTAAGACATGATATAACTGAGCTAGAAAATAAAAAAGAGGAATTAAAAAAACAGAGAACTGACCTTTTGACAGGACTTGCAAATAGAAATCAGATGTTAGAAGATTTGGTAACTATAAAAAATCCTGTAATGATGCTTATAAATATCAACTCTTTTGGCGAATTAAATGATTTTTATGGAAGCCAAGTTGGAGATAGAGTGCTTATTGAACTTAGTATGGTTTTAAATAAAATTGCAAAAAGTAGTCGAGTGGATCTTTATAAACTTCACGCTGATGAGTTTGCAATTTTAAATGACTTAGGCTCTTTTTCTCACGATGATTATGTAAACTTTGTATCAAAAATCATAAAGTATGTTGAAGCAAATAAGATAAAATATGAGGAGAATCAAATCTCTCTTTCAGTAACAGCTGGTATATCATTTGGGGATGAGTTAGATGCTAAAAAAGAGTTGACTTCACTTATCCAAACTTCATCATCAGCCTTAAAAAGTGCAAAAAAAGCAAATAAAAAATATCTTGTCTATGATGAATCTATGCAAAAAAAGAATGATTATGCAAATAATATGCTCTGGATTGAGACCATAAAAGATGCAATTGCCAATGATAGGATTGTCATATATTTTCAACCAATTATAGACAATAAAACAGCAAAAGCTAATAAATATGAGAGTTTAGTACGACTTATAAAAGAAGATGGAAGTGTTGTGTCACCATTTTTCTTTTTAGATATTGCCAAAAAAGCAAATCTTTACAGCCAAATAACTAAAATTGTGATACAAAAATCATTTGATACTTTTAGAGATTTACCATATGAGTTTTCAATCAACTTATCTCCTGAAGATATAGAAGACTATGAAACAACAAAATTTGTAAAAAAGTCTCTTCAAAATTTCAATGAACCTTCAAGAGTTATTTTTGAGATTGTGGAGTCTGAAGAAATTGCTGATTACTCTAAAGTTTCAGATTTTATAAAAGAGATAAAGAGCTTTGGAGCAAAAGTTGCAATTGATGATTTTGGAAGTGGTTACTCTAATTTTGAGCATATTTTGGCACTAGATGCTGATTATCTAAAGATTGATGGCTCTTTAGTGAAAAATATAGATAAAGATGAAGATGCAAAAATAATTACAAAAGCAATTATCTCATTTTGTAAAAAACTAAATAGAAAAACTATCGTAGAGTTTGTACACAATGAAGATGTTTATAACATCGCTAAAGAGATGGGGGCTGATTATTCTCAAGGGTTTTATTTGGGAGAGCCTAAAGATAAGCCTGAACTTTTTGTATATGAAGAGAAAGAACAAGCTCTACTTGTCTAAATAAATCCATTTTTTTTGCTATCATACCAAGCAAAAGGATAGAAACTAGTGAAAACATATAAATTTATATCGTGGAATGTAAATGGCATAAGAGCAGTTGACAAAAAAGAAGCTTTAAGATGGGTAGATAAAGAGAATATTGACTTTTTAGGCTTACAAGAGATAAAAGCTCAAAAAGAGCAAATTCCCCAAACAATTTTTGACAGAGAGTATAAAAACACTCTCGTAAACTCATCTTCAAACAAAGGGCAATCAGGTGTAGCTCTTTTTACAGATATAGAGCCTATAAAACATTGCACTTCTCCACATATTGATATTTTAGATGAGGGGCGGATAAATGAATTTCATTTTGAAAATATCGCTTTTTTTAATGTCTATTTTCCAAATGGTCAAAGAAATGAGGAGAGATTAGAGTACAAAATGGCATTTTATAATCGTTTTTTAGAGCATCTTGAAAATCTAAGAACTGAAGGAAAATCAATAATCGTCTGCGGAGATGTAAATACAGCCCATAAAGAGATAGACCTAGCTAGACCAAAAGCAAATGAAAACACTTCAGGCTTTTTACAAATTGAGAGAGATTGGATAGATAAATTTACCTCTTTAGGGTATATAGATACCTTTCGCCACATACACGGAGAGTTAACAGACAAATACAGTTGGTGGTCATACAGAGCAAATGCACGAACGAACAATGTCGGCTGGAGAATTGACTATTTTTTTGTATCAGAAGATTTAAAAGATAAAATCAAAAATGCATATATCTTAGATAAAGTTATGGGAAGTGATCACTGTCCTGTGGGGCTAGAGATAGAGATTTAGAGAGCTTAAGGGAAATTTATGAAAAAGAATGTTTTAATATTCGTGCTTATCATGATAGGCTTTATATATTTACACGGAGGGGAAAAAGTGGAATTTAAAAAACTTACACAAGAAGAAGAGAGGGTAATTTTACACAAAGGTACAGAGGCACCATATAGCGGAAAATTTGATACATTTTATGAAAAAGGAACTTATAAGTGCAAACAGTGTGGAGCAGCTCTTTATAACTCATCAGATAAATTTAGTTCAGGTTGTGGTTGGCCAAGCTTTGATGATGAGATACAAGGGGCTATAAAAAGAGTTCCAGATAGTGATGGTAGAAGAGTTGAGATAGTTTGTGCAAAATGTGATGGGCATTTAGGTCATGTTTTTGAAGGGGAGCAATTAACTTCTAAAAACACAAGACATTGTGTAAACTCTATCTCACTAGAGTTTGATGGTGCGAACGACAAAAATAGTAAAAAAGCATATTTTGCAGCAGGTTGTTTTTGGGGAGTTGAGTACCATTTTGCAAAATTAAAAGGAGTTATATCAGCAGAGAGTGGTTATATGGGTGGAGAAACAAAAGATCCAACTTACAAAGAGATTTGTACAGGCACAATAGGGCATTTAGAAGTAGTAGAGGTTACTTATGATCCAACAAAGGTTGATTTTGAAACATTAACAAAGCTATTTTTTGAGATACATGATATGAGTCAAGCAAATGGTCAAGGACCAGATATTGGATCACAATATCTATCTGCTATATTCTATAATAATGAAAAACAAAAAGAGGAGTCTTTAAAACTTATAAAGATTTTAGAAGATAGAGGATATAAAGTAGCTACAAAGTTAATCGAAGCTAAAAGTCACCCTTTTTATAAAGCTGAAGAGTATCATCAAGACTATTATAAGAAAAACAATCAACAGCCATACTGCCACACTTATACTAAAAAATTTTAAAAAAGAGGAGCTAAGCTCTCCTCTCCATCTTTGAAATAATTAACAATCTATCATTTAGCATTTTTAATCTTGTTGTATATTTATTTAACTCATCTTTGATAACTGACTCTTCAAACTCATCATCAGCCCATTTAAGCTCACTAATCTTATCTTTGCACTTTTGTTCAAACTCTGCAACTTGAACTATGTAGTGCTCTTTTTTGGTGATATCTATATTTTCTTCCTTTAACATAACAGTATCTCCCTAATATCTTTTTTGCTTTTTCCAAGCTCTACTATTTTCCCATGAAATCGTGAATAAATCGTGTATAAATTAATTTTGCCCTCATAAAGCTTATAGATATTTTCAAGGTTCTCCTCTATGCCCTTCATCATCCACTCTTGCATCTGTTCATAAGTTTCAAACTCATATCCAAAAGATTTTAAAAGTTTATTTGTATAGTTATCAACTACCAAAATTTCTCTACCACACCCATAACACAAAATCGCATCCGCACTCTCAAATCCTATCCCTTTTTGTGCCAATAACCACTCTCTTGTAACCTCATTTTTAAAGTTATCAAAATCACTATATACCTCAATAATTTTATGACAAAGCATCTTTAAGCGTTTTGCTTTTGTGTTATAAAAACCACTTGGTTTTATAAACTCTGCCAATATCTTTACATCTATATCAGCTATCTTTTCAAGATGCAAAAGGTTGTGAACTCTTAAGTTTTCTAAAGATTTTTCTACTTTAACCCACTTTGTCTGTTGAGTTAAAATCGCCCCAACAATTACCTCAAAACTACCACTATTTGGCCACCAGTTAAGATCCTCTGTTTGGCTTAAAAGATTTTGATTTTTTAAAGCTACAAAAAGTTCAAAACTATTATTCACAAAAAGCCCTTTGAGATATGATTACACTCTCATAATCATAAGCTTTGATTTTAAATGCATCTAAACATCTACCATCTTTAAGCTCAAACACAACACCTTGCAAAATCTTCTTACAACTATTTGGCACATCAAACTTAGATGAGATAGAGGTTAAAAATCTCTCCATGGGCTGTTTTTTATCCATCCCAATCACACCATCACGACACCCAGTAAGCCCAACATCACTAACATAAAAAGTGCCCTCATTTATCTCCAAGTCATCTGTACCTATATGAGTGTGTGAACCACAAATTGCACTAACTTTTCCTTTTAACATCATAAAAAGAGCTCTCTTTTCGCTAGTAGCCTCTGCATGAAAATCTATAAATATATTTTTAAATCCCTCTTTTTTTAACCTATCAACCTCATCAACAATCATCGTAAAAGGGTTATCAACCATCGGCATTGTATAACTTCCCATTATGTTGATAACTACTAACTTCTCCTCTTTCACACTAAGATACCCTACTCCGCTTCCAGGAGAGTTTCTAGGATAATTTAGAGGTCTTAAAATCGGCAGTGTATCCATCAAAGGCAAAATATCTTTTTTATCCCATGAATGGTTTCCACCTGTCATCATATCAATACCCATAGCAAAAAGCTCTTTTGCATTTTTAACACTCACACCAAAACCATGACTTGCATTTTCCGCATTAATAATTACTAAATCTATACCAAATTCATCCCTTATATTAGCAATATGATGTTTCACCATCGTTCTGCCAGGCCTTCCAATAACATCCGCTAAATACAAAATTTTCAAACAAACCCTTTCTATATACCTTATATACATCATACTAAAAAATTGCTATCATAAGAATATGATTAAAATACTACTATTAGAAGATGATAATCTTTTTGCTGAAAGTTTAGAAGATTTTTTATCTGAGCTTGGATTTTGTGTTGATATATGTAATGATGGTGAGTCTGCTTTAGAGAAGAGTTATGAAAATCGTTACAATCTTTTGCTTTTGGATATAAATGTCCCTAAAGTAAATGGTTTTGAAGTTTTACAAAACATAAGAGAGCAAAACGATGATACACCTGCGATATTTTTAACCTCTTTTAGAGATAAAAACTCTATTTTAAAAGGTTTTGATAAAGGAGCTGATGATTATCTGAAAAAACCTGTTGATTTAGATGAGCTTTATAGTCGAATAACTGCACTTTTAAGAAGAACAAAAAGCCTTACAAATACGATAAAAGTTGGAAAATATCTCTACTATCCGAAACAAAAAACTTTAAAATATAAAAACAAAGAGCTTATTTTATCTAAAAAACTATCAGAACTTTTAGATATCTTAGTAAAACAGCAAAATCAAATTGTAACAAAAGAGACAATATTAGAAAAGTTATGGGAGTGGAATGAGGAGGCTAGTGAGGGATCTTTGAGAGTCTATATAAATAAACTTAAAAAGATACTTGGAAAAGAGATGATAAAAAACCAAAAAGGCATAGGGTACAAACTTGAACTCTAAAAAATCCCAACTTCTATTTGCGAACTTGCTAATTATTGTTGTTTTAATCGTTGCTGTTTTGGCACTTCATCGCATCTTAGGAGATGTTCTTGGATCTAGTTTGTTACTTGATTTTATCTTGGTTGTAGCTTCGGCTTTTGCTTATATATTTTTAGCTATCCCTTTAACAGATAGTTTTTTAACAAGCGACAAAAAACTAAAAACCATGATAGATGAGACTCTCCACGAATTAAACACTCCAATAGCAACTATAGAAGCAAATATCTCAATGCTAAGAAAATCCATCAAAGATGAAAAAAATTTAAAGAGATTAAATAGAATTAAAGATGCATCTCAAAACCTAACAAAACTATACCAAAGTATCGAATACAATATAAAAGAAAATATTGAACAAATTGACAAAAATACTTTTGATTTATACCAAGAAATAGAAAATTGTATCTCAAAATTTCAAGAGATAAAAGATGAGATAACAATCACAAACAAAATTCCAAAAACAGAGATAATAACTGATAAAAATGGTTTCTTAAAAACCATAGAAAACCTCATCTCAAATGCCATAAAATACAATAAAAAAAATGGATTTGTACATATCTACCTAAAAGATAAAGTACTACATATTCAAGATAGTGGCATAGGAATTGACACAAAAAATCTCTTCATAATTTTTGAAAAATCTTTTCAAGAAAACCCAACAACAAAAGGGTATGGTATAGGGCTTGGCATCGTAAAATCATTTTGTGATAAAAACAAGATAAATATTAAAATCGATACAAAAAAAGATAAAGGGACAACTATTAAATTGGATTTAAGTAAAATTATTGTTTAAAACTTCAAACACAATATAAAAAAATGGCAAAAGGAAAACAGACATTATAATACCAAAAATAGGTATCATAACAGCCCTATCCTCTTTTGGTATCTGCTCAAACATCACCCTTTTATATAGTTCATGATTTATAAAAACCTCTTGAAAAAAGATAAACCCAAGCATAGCAAACAAAACCATATCATCACTAGGTTTTGCAACTGCTCCATAATGTATAAAGAAAAAACTAATTATAAAAGCTGTTGAGAGTAACTGAGCTAAAACATAAAGTTTAGTTCTATTTTGACTCATAATAATCGTTATAATAGCATTTGCAAAAATTAAGCCACAATATAAAATAGCCCACAATGGTAGTTGAAACTCAAAGTTCATTTAACTGAAACTCTACACTCTCATAAATCTTTCCATTTATCTGAAGTTCAACTTTGTGAAGACCCACATATAGCTTTCTTGTACTCATATTCTTTTTAAAATGGTGGCTTTTTTTTATCTTTTTAGTCTCACCTATCTTCATATGCAACTTTTTAATTTTATGAACTTTTGCACTTAGAGCATTTGATTTTGTACAAAAATGTAAAATATAATCAA
>JAMOMC010000187.1 GCA_027068765.1 Campylobacterales bacterium | reverse complement strand
AAACTGATGTCTATTTTGTACAATACTTAGCTATCTTAATTTTGCTATAATTTGTTAAAATCATAGATTAGGAGTAGATTATGAAACAACTAACACCAAACATGGCAGTAAAAGATGTGCGAAAATCGGTAGAGTATTATGTAGATAATTTTGGATTTAAACTTGCTATGGCAGTTGATGAGGATGAATCTTTTGTAAATGATAAACTAGTAGATGCTAAAGAGTATATCTGGGCAAATGTTATGAATGGCGAAGTTGGCATAATGTTTCAAAGAGTTGATAGTTTTAAAGAAGATGTTGGAGACTTTTTCGATACTTTAGGCTCTTCAGCATCATTTTATATCGAGGTAGAAGATGTAGATGTTCTACACGATAGTGTAAAAGATCATGTAGAAATCCATAAAGATATAGAGACAACGGGGTATGGTATGCGAGAGTTTTATGTTAAAGACCCTAACGGCTATATCTTAGCTTTTGCACAACAGATATCATGAATTTTACCAAATTAGATAAGTACTTGCTCTCTAAAAAAGGAGCATCTTATGACTATCCTTTTGATGAGAAGGTTCGTGTATATCGTGTGATGGATAAGATGTTTGCACTCACAACAGAGGAGTTACCACTAGAAGTAAATCTAAAATGTACTCCTGTTTATGCACTAGAACTTAGAAGTATTTATGATTCTATTAGAGCAGGATATCATATGAACAAAAAACACTGGAATACAATTACAGCTAATGGTGATGTAGATGATGAGCTATTTTTTGAGTTGATTGATCACTCTTATGAGTTGGTAGTTTCTAAACTTACAAAAAAGTGTAGAGATAAGTTATAAAAAAGTACCTTAAAAGTGATCACTTAAAAATTATAATTTATAAAAAATCTCATATTTTCAAAAGAGTTAATATTAATTTTATCTGTTACATTGCTATAAATAAGATCAAAAGAGAGATCTGCATCTAGAAGATAGCTTACCGTGATATCTACCTCATTTAAACTCTTCTCATCTTCTCCTTTAGCTATAAGATAAGAGAACATAAGCTTTAGCCCATTTATATTATAACTATTACCATCTAGTTCTATACCATAACGATAAGCTTTTG
>JAMOMC010000186.1 GCA_027068765.1 Campylobacterales bacterium | reverse complement strand
CCCTTCCTCTCTGCCATATATTATAGAAAGATATTTCAAATTTGTCCTTTCATAACTTTTATAGTAAAATATTAAATAATTTTTAAAATAAAAACTAATTGAGGATGAAAATCAATGTATGACAATAGCACAAATATAAGAAAATATAAATCAGTTTATAATTAACTTTGATAAAGATAGTTTTTTATTTCAATTATCGTAAAATGAGTTACAGTAATACACATTACTATAATAAGAGGTAAATATGAAATTTTACAATCGCAAAAAAGAGCTAGAAAATATGTAATGCTTCTTAAAAACCTAAACACCAAACTAACTGCTTTACAAAAACAAAAACAGCTGATAGAAAATGAGATAGCTGATATCAAAAAACAGTTAGAGAAACTTTCACCTTTTAGCAAATCACAAAAAATAGAACTTTTTAAATCGCTTTTTATCGGACGAGAGGATGTATATGCGACTTATTGGGTTAGTAAAGATGGATTAAAAAAAGGTTATTCACCAGCTACATATACATTTCGTGGAAGTGACTATATTTCTATAAATAATGAAGTGATTCAAAAACATTTAGAGGGGAAAATACGACTTGGTACATATGTGGTTATATCACAGTCTATGGCAAAATTTTTAGTGATTGATTTGGATAAAGCTAGTTTTATAGAAGATGCTAGAGCGATAAAAAAAGTTTGTGATGAGATGGGTTTACATTCATTATATGAGATTTCAAAATCTGGGAAAGGCATACATATTTGGTTCTTTTTTGAAACTTTAGTTAAGGCAAGTGATGTGAGAAAATTAGGTGATATGTTGATTACAAAAGCGATGGATATATCATCTGGTATATCCATGAGTAGTTATGATAGGATGTTTCCAAATCAAGATTTTGTTCCAATAGATGCACTTGGAAATCTTATCGCTTTACCTTTGCATTTTGGTTCACGACAAGAGAATAAAACTGTTTTTATTGATATTGATACGATGCAAATTTATGATAATCAATGGGAAGTTTTACAAAATATTAAAAAGATTTCATCTGTAAAGTTATTGAGTATGATTGGGCAAAATTCACTTATGCCATGGGATACTAAACAAGATGTTTCTATTTT
>JAMOMC010000185.1 GCA_027068765.1 Campylobacterales bacterium | reverse complement strand
CCTCTATATTAAATTAAAAATTACCCATTACACAGCTTATTGAATACCTTTGATTCGATAAGCACTTATTTTTTTGCTTTAAACATTCGTTTGAGCCTTGAAGAGTCATTACCGCCATCACTCTCTACATCAACAAACTCACTGGTAAGAGGCTCTAATCCCTGCTGCAACATCTCATCTAGCATCTCTTGCAGACGATCAATCTCTAGCTGGAGTTTATCAGCATGCGTATCCCGCTCTTCAAGTGAATCTTCCATTTTCCGCATACTTTTGGAGGCATCATTCAGCAATACCTCTTTATCCTTCAAGGCCTGCTGAGTTGAGTCTAACTCTTGTCGCATCTGCTGCTCAGCCATAACTTGTGAAGGGTCTCGTTCATCAACAGACTGACTTTGCACCAACTCTAACTCACATCTTAGTTTCTTAATATCATGGGTGGTTTGCAGTCTCACCGTCTCCAGTTCACACTGTAGTGCCTCCACTTGCTCACCCGATTGGGCCAACTTAATATCTTCAACATGCTGCTCAATGACCGCACGCAGTTCATTCACCTCATGTTGAGAAACCTTCACACTCTCTATGGCACTATCTCGCTCTTTTTGCAGTGTTTTATTCACTAAATCGAGCTGGTTAGTTTGACTTGTAGAGGTGCTGTTCATTTGCAGCTCATCAAGCTGCAATGTCAGCTTTTTCATCACTTTAGACTGCCTATTTCGCTCTTCAGTCAACTGCTCTAGCTGCCCCTGCAGCTGTTCACATTTACCTTTAAAGTCATCCTTCCTAACCATTAGGTCATCAATCATCTCTTGGAAAGCTGAGATTGACTCCTCTTCATCATCCTCAGCGGTTTTAAGCTTCACCTCTAATTTTTCAATTTCCCTCAGTAGCTCTGCTTGCTGACTCTCGCTCTTTTTGTCTAAATTGCTCTCATCAAGTGCACTACGCAGCTGTATAATCTCTGACTGCACCTCACTCAGCTCACTCTTATGAGCAGTAGTCACGCGCTCTATATCACCCTTTGCCTTATCTAACTCCAGCTTCAGTGAGACAATTTGCTCCTCTTGCTTGGCCCTATCTCTATCTATTTGACCATCAGCATCATCGATCTGTTGATCTCTCTTTTCTAGTTCATTTTCCAGCGTCTCTACTTCTTTCTTTGCCTCATCAAGGGCTTTTTGATGAGCGCCTCTCAGCTGATTAATCTCCTCACTAAGGCCCTCCTTATCAGAATCCAGCGCTCCATTTTTCTGCTCCAACTCACCCAGTAACGCTTTGTATTTATTAAGCTGCTCATCTTTTTCAGCAGCCCACTCACTCTGATCTGAGGCATTTGACTCACTCTGCTCAGTGAGCACTTTTAACTCTTGTGTTAAAACTTCAATTCTATTTTGCTGTTGAGCGCTTTCATCACTCAACTCACCGCTGGTAGTAGTAGCCTCTTCAAGTTGAAGTT
>JAMOMC010000184.1 GCA_027068765.1 Campylobacterales bacterium | reverse complement strand
ATTTTCAAACTACTACAAATGGAATCACCAAAGGATAGGGTTTTTCGGTAATCTCATAAGTTCAATAATTAGAAGCCGAAGTGTAAATATGCAAAAAGTAGCAGAGAACATCGAAGGAAGTGCAAAAGTAGAATCAAATTATAGAAGAATACAGAGAATATTTAAAGACCAAGATATAGATTTTGATATGACAGCTAGATTATTATCTAGCGTATTGCCAGATGATGAAAAATGGGTACTATGCATGGATAGAACAAATTGGAAATTGGGGAAATCAAATATAAACTTATTGGTATTAGCTGTTTCTTATAAAGGTATGGCAATACCCTTATTATGGAAATTTCTTACCAAAGAAGAGGAGTGTGAAGATAAAGAGATTACTATAGGGAAAAGAGGTAATTCAAACTTTAAAGAGAGAAAAGATTTGTTGGAGAAATTTATTAAACTTTTTGGAACAGATAGAATTGAAGCTTTGACAGCAGATAGAGAGTTTATAGGTTATGAGTGGTTTGAATGGCTAAATGAGCATGATATACCTTTTGTGATTAGGATACGAAATAACAGCCTTATTGATGAAAATGAGCTTGATGCTAAAAATGTTAATGAACTTTTTAAACATGTAAGAAAAAATGAGTTTTGTGCTTTTGGTCAAACAACTATCTTTAATACTAAAGTACACCTTGGTGGTATCAAAGCTTCAAAAGCTGATGAAGCTTTGATTGTAGTGTCTAATCACAAGATGGATAAAAACACTATCTCTACCTATCAAAAGCGTTGGGAAATAGAGACAATGTTTGGTGCTTTAAAATCCAAAGGTTTCAATTTTGAAGAGAGTAAAATCAGTGAAGAAGGAAAAATTGAAAAACTAATGGCTTTTCTTTCTATCAGTTTTGTTTGGTCTATTATTGCTGGTGATTACAGGGCTGATAGGAAACCTATCGCATATAAAAAAAGAGAATTATCCAATCAAGAGTCTTTTCAAATATGGTTTAGAGTGGCTAAAAAACGTATTAGTCAATTCCACAATAAAGAAAAAGGAGTTCTCATTGTTGCTTAGACTGTTGAGGAGTTCCTTTGAGAAAATTATTGTTTAGGTGTCGTGGAGTGAG
>JAMOMC010000183.1 GCA_027068765.1 Campylobacterales bacterium | reverse complement strand
CTCAACTTTCGCACATACAAAAGCCAAGTTTAACCCCATAAACAGGCGCATTAAAGTATAATTCTTTACCACAAATAGTTATACAAGGGCTTCTTTATGAGTTATACGAATACTATCACAGATGCAATAAATAGAAAGTTAAATAATCCAATTTTACAAGCACTAAAAGAGATAAAGATTACATCAATATTGAAAAAAAGTTCATTTAATAAAAAAGATGGTGCAAGTAATTACACTATCTTTTTGCACTTCATTTATATGATAATAATGAATAAAAAAATATCAATTTTTATGAAACAAAGTAAAGATTCTTTGAAAAAAGATACTTATTATCGAATGCTAAAAAATGAAAAGTATAATTGGCAAAAACTTCTTTTGCTCAGTAGTGCAAAGCTTATTAATTTAGTTGCACCACTGCAAAAAAGTATAGAAGAGAAGCTTTTTATAATTGATGATACAAATGAAGACAAAAAAGGCAAACTAATAGAGGGTGTTTGTGATAAATTATGGAGTAATAAAGATAAAAAAGTTATCCGAGGTATTAATTTAGTATCACTCAATTATAGTGATGGACATAGTAACTTTATGTTGGACTTTGCACTTAAATTTAATAAGAACCTTAGAATAAAAGTACAAAACTTTAAGAATCAGCTTTATCATACTTCTAGCTCTCAAAAGAGAAAAGAAGAGGGTCTTAATAGTAAGTTATTGATAGCAATTAATATGCTTAAAAGGGCTATTAAGGCTGGTATTAAAGCAGACTATCTACTTGTAGATAGTTGGTACTCCAAGCCAAACTTCATCAAAGATGTAAAAAAGTTAAAACTACATGTAATTACAAGAATAGCTAACAATAATAAAATATGGCATTTTAAAAACAACTATAAAACTCTTAATAGAATCTATTCAATTCTTATCAAAACAACAAGACGAAAAAGAGCTACTTACAATAAAATCAAATACACTTACTGCTCTACAATTGTTAATCATCATATAGCTGGGAGAGTAAAGATAGTTTTTATAAAAACTCATAATAAACTCATTCCTATTTTATCAACAAACATTAGATTAAGCGATGAAAAAATTATAGATATTTATAAGAAAAGGTGGA
>JAMOMC010000182.1 GCA_027068765.1 Campylobacterales bacterium | reverse complement strand
GTAAAACTGTAGAGTTAACAATACCAAATCCTATACCAGTACCAGTGCCAACCCCTACTCCAGCACCTGAGCTTATTCCACCAACTGCTATTATGAGTTTTACTAAAATTGCTGATGAAGATGCTTATATTTTCAACTGTAATGATAGTTATGACAATGATGATATAGATTCAGACAACAATCCAACAGATGATCCAAATGTTGTAAAATGTTTTTGGTCTGTATTTAAAACAAGTACGATTGATGGCTCTGATGTAGCAATTCATGAAAAAGACGGTTTTTTAAAATGGATGTCAACATCACCAGATCAATACTCAGCTTTGCATATAACACTTACTGTAACTGATGATGACAATCAAACCAACACAATTACAAATAGTTATGAATTAAACTCAACAATATAAATAAGTAAAAGCAGATATTTAAATATCTGCTTTTATAATTTTCTAGTATAATATCTTATGAATATTGCTATCGTAAAACTTTCAGCACTTGGAGATATTATACACTCCGCTTTTGTTGTACAGTTTATAAAATCTCATATTTTAGATGCTAAGATAGATTGGATTGTTGAAGAGGGGTTTGAGAAGATTTTAGAAAATAATCCTCATATTGATAATATTAAAACTGTCAACTTAAAATCAATTAAAAAAAACTTTTTTAATATCTTTAAAGAGGTTAAAAAGATAAAATCCTTCTCAAAATCAAAATATGACATAGTCATAGATTTACAAGGTCTTACAAAATCTGCTATCACTTCAAAACTTCTTTGTAAAAATGTTGCAGGATTTGATAAAAAATCAGTTAGAGAGAGTTTTGCATCTTTATTTTATACAAAAAAAATTAAAATTGCATATGATAAAAATACAATTGATCGTTATAGAGTTTTAATTTCAAAGGCTTTAGAGATTGAGATATCAAAAGATGATGTATTAAAGAAAAAGCCATATCTTTTTTACAAACAAATAAATAAAAATAAATTTTTGTCTAAAGATAACCATAACATTATACTTATAATAGGTGCAAACTGGAAAAGCAGAATCTATCCAAAAGAGAAATTAATAACTATTGCAAATTCACTTCAAGCAAATATACTTATACCTTTTGGAAACAAAGATGAAAAAAAAGATGCAGATTTTATCGCTGCAAATACCACAAATGTAACCACCCTTCCAAAGATGAACTTAGATGAGTTAAAAGCACTCATATCAGATGCCAATCTTATAATAGGAAATGACACAGGTCCTAGCTATATAGCATGGGCAAATAATATACCATCAATCACCCTTTTTGGACCAACACCACCAACAAGAATTTATGAAACGAAAATAAACAAACTCTTAAAATCTCCATCAAAAGTAAATCCATACAAACTAGATAAAAACGATTTTTCTATCTCACAGATTAAAGAAGAGAAAATTATAGAGTTAGCAAAAGAGCTTCTTGATGTTTGAGTGGGATAAATTTTCAGACCAACCCTACCCTATTAGAGATAAAAAGGCAAAAAAAGAGATTTATAAACGGACAATATTTGATAGTTTAAAGATGCTAGGGGTAAATATCTTGCTTTTTCCTCTCATCTTAGTTCGTTTTTTAGTTGCACTTTTGGAGAGAAAAGAGCCAGAGACAAAAAACTTTTTTGCGATGGGTGTGAGTCTTGATTGTGATTTACATCTTATAAAAGAGTTAGGGGTTAAAGATATACTTGTACGAATTCCACTAAGTGATATAGAAAATCTCTCATGTTATAAAACATTTTTAGACTCCCTTAAAGAGTATAATGTTTTGGTAAATATTTTGCAAGATAGAAGACATATAGAAGATTTGGAGTTAGCCAAAGAGTCCATTGAAAATATCTTTAAAACTCTAGATGTAAAAGAGTATCAGATAGGCAATGCCATAAATCGTAAAAAATGGGCAATATTTACTATGGATGAGTATATGAGCTTTTATAAAGTGGTGCAAGATATACGAGACGCAAGGTTTAAAGATATCAAACTCATTGGCTCTTCAGTAATTGATTTTGAGTATCATTTTTCTGTTCGGACTCTTTTTAACTTTTATAAAATTCATTATGATATGTTTAGTACACTGCTCTATGTAGATAGACGAGGAAGTCCTGAAAACTTGCAAATGGGTTTGGATTTGATTAAAAAGATAAAACTTCTTTATGCGATGGTATCTTTGAGTCCAAAAAGTAGCAATAAAATTATCATAACAGAGACAAATTGGCCCATTTCAAATACTGCTCCTTATGCTCCAACAAGTGAAAAAGAGTGTGTAAGTTTAGATAATTATGCACTATATATGGTGAAATACTATCTTTTGGCACTCTCTACTGGTATGATAAAAAGAGTCTATTGGCATCAACTTGTGGCCCCTGGGTATGGTCTGATAGATAATCGTCAAGGAGTTAAAAAATATCCTGCATTTGAAGCTTATCAAACTATGGTAAGATTGTTAAAAGATGCAAAATTAGTAGAGTTTGATTTTAAAAATGAGATAAAATATATGAAATTTAAAAAAAATGAAACTATTGAAGTGTATTGGTCAAAAAATATAGCATTAAAAAAGCAAGAGTGCGATAAGATTATCGATATATATGGCAAAAAGTTTAAATCTGGAAATTTTATGTATGTAGTAAAAAATAACTTATGAATATAATTATAAAAACACCTGGATTTATAGGTGATACCATCATGATGTTACCAGCATTACAGATTATAAAACAAGAGTATCCAAAAGCTAAAATAACAGTAGTTTGTAAAAATAATTGCAAAGATATTTTTAGAGGGTATGATATAGATAAAATTATTATTGATAACACAAAAGGTAGCAATAGGCTTAAAAAAGCACTAAACCTTATCAAAAGTATTAGAGAAGAGAGATATGATTTAGGTGTGGTATTTCACAATACATTTATGGATGCATTAATTTTTAAACTATCAAATATAGATACTATCATAGGATACGATAAAGAGCAAAGAAAAATACTTCTAGATTTTTGGTTAAAAATTGATAGATCAAAGCACTATATTAATCACTATGCAAACTTGATAAACAAGTACTTAAAAGAAAAATACACTCTTTTACCTCCATTGAAACTTTATGCTCAAAAACAAAGTTTTGTTACAAAAAAAAGTAAGCCACTTATTGGATTTGTTCTAGGAACTCACAAAGACACTAGAGGTTATCCTCAAAAACAGAGTCTTGAACTTTTTTCTCTTTTGAAAAATAGTGCTTATAAAATCATACTTTTAGGTGATTGTGACGATAAGTATAATAACTCAATATATGAAAAACAGCTAAAAGAGAGTAAAATAGAAGTCAAAAATCTCACTGGAAAAACATCCGTTGGTGAATTTATAGACATCATAAATACACTTGATCTTTTAGTAACAATTGACTCATCTTCTATGCACGTTGCCGCAGCTACAAATACCAATTTTATAACAATTATAGGCAAAAGTGCAAGTCCTTTTGAAGTTGTTAAGCCAAAAGTTAATTTTGGTTCATATCTATTTAGAGGAGAGATGTGCATAAAAGATACAGATTTTATAAAAAATATAAAACCACAAGAGATTGTTAAAGAGATAGAAAATAGGTTAAAAATTGATAAATAAAATTCATATAAATAGCACAATTAATTATTTAGTGGTTGCTTATGCTTTTATCTTGCCTTTAAGTCGTGCTGGTATAGTTGCTTTTACTGCACTTTTATTTATACTTTGGATTATTGAAGGAAAATTTAGAGATAAATTTAGACAGATATTTAAGTGCAAATTTACCTTATCTTTGATTATATTTTTAATTTTTAGCACCCTTTCACTGCTTTGGGCTCAAGAGCAAAACTTGAAAGAAGGTATAAATTATATAAGAAAATATTGGTATTTACTTATACTTTTCCCCATATTTACATCTTTAAAACATGAATATATACCCAAAATTTTATATGCTTTTTTAGCCGGCATGAGTGTAAGTGTGATAATCTCTTGGGGAATATATTTTGATTGGTGGCAAGTTAAAGAGGTAACAGCTGGTAGTTTATCACCATTTATGTATCATGTCTTTTATAGCATCTTTTTAGCATTCTCTTCTCTTTTGGCTTTAAACTTTGCCCTTAACTCAAAAGATAAAAGAGTGATTTTTCTACATATATTTTTAGCAATTTTATTTACAGGTATACTATTTTTAGGGATTGGACGAACAGGTCAGGTAATACTTGTTGTAGGAATTTTTTTACTATTAATTAATAATTTTAAACATAAGATAAGAGCTATAAGTATCGCTTTAATTTTATCAACAATTCTAATAGGAACATTTTATACATTTAATGATACTTTTAAACAGAGAATAAATTTTATAAAAAGCGATATTGTACAAACTCTCGTAGAAGAGAATTATTGTAACTCTTTAGGAGGTAGAGCTTTTACTTGGGTAATAACTTATGAGATTGTAAAAGAGCATCCCATAATTGGTATTGGACTGGGTGATCATTTAGAATATTTAAGAGATACTATGGATAGTGATGAGAGGTTTTCAACTTGTCATCTTAAAAATATGATAGTCTATTTTCACGGACAGTACATTGAAATTGTAGCACAAATTGGTCTTTTAGGATTGATATCTTTTTTGGCGATCTTCTATTTTTTGATGAGTATTTCAATTAAAAATAACATAATAAACAATATAAAAATTATTTTAATCATGACCTTTCTTTTAGTCTTTTTCGTAGATGTTCCTTTTCGAAAACAGTTCTCATTAGCACTTTTTGCACTAATGAGTGGAATAATTATCAGACAAAAAATACAAGAAGATAAATCTAATAAAATTGGAAAACATAATGCATAACTTATTTATTGTTCGCTCACCTTTACAAATTATGAATGCATATGAAGCAAGTAGACACTTTAATACAACACAAAATATATTAGTTATTATCCATAATGCTGGAAGTAAAAATATAGAACAAATTAAAAACATGGTTGATATATTTAATTTGGACAATATTTGGAGTAAAATCATCGAAATAGAAGATAATAAAAAATCAAAATTTTTCAAATATGTTAAACTTATAAAATCATTACAACAAAATAAGTATGAAACAATTTTTATCGGTGATTTTGGTACAATTTTTAAATCATTATTGGCTAATTTAGAGTATAAACAATCATACTTGATGGACGATGGAACAGCAACTATTATCACACATAAAACGATAAGTACCTACTTTCATAAAAGAAAATTAAGACTAAAAGAGTTAAGATTTTTACTTTTTGGCTTAAAAGCAAAGATAAAAAAAGATATAAATTTTTTCACGATATTTAACCTAAAACAACTCAATAATGAAATTATTGTCAAACATACATTTAATAATGTAAAAAAAAGATTTTTATCCCACAAACATCATGATGACACTATATATCTGCTTGGACAAAACTTAACACAAGGAAATATAGTTACTAAAGAAAAGTATATATATTACATAAGACAGATAATAAACAGATATAAAAATAAAAAAATCATCTACATGCCACATAGAACCGAAATTTTACATAAAGAATTAAAAGATTTAGTAAACGATAATTTTATCATAAAAGACACTACCATGCCAATAGAAATATTTTTTCTAAAAAACCAAGTTTATCCAAAACATATCATATCTTTTTTCTCAACAGCCCTATTTACACTAAATGTCATGTTTGATAAAAGCAAAATTGAATCATTTGTAATAAACTTAGATGAAATTACTTTTAGAGTTAAAACAGTTAAATTGTGTCAAGATTTTTTACAGACAACATCTATTATACAAAGTCCACTAAAAAGATATTCGACACTATAACATGCATAAATATCTCATATATAAACAAGATAAATCTTATAAAAATTTCATTTTGAATATAAGAGAATACTTTTCAAAAAATAGCTCTTTTATACATAGAGCTAGAAACGAAATAAAAATTATCTCCTACCAAAATAGAAAATATGTTGTAAAATCTTTTAAAATTCCGCATCTATTAAATAAGATAGCTTATAGCTACTTTAAAAACTCTAAAGCTCAAAAGTCTTATGAAAATAGTATAAAAATTATAGATTTCACCCCTAAACCTATAGGATATATTGAGTTTAAAAAATTTGAGCTACTTGATGAAAGTTACTTTATAAGTGAAAAATTTAATTTTGATTTTACCATAAGAGAACCACTGCTTGATAAAAATTTTGAAGATAAAAAGGAGATATTTAAAGACTTTGCAAAATTTACATTTAAGTTGCATCAAAACTCTATACTGCATCTTGATTACTCTCCTGGAAATATTTTAATAAAAAGATTAGGTAAAAATTTTGAATTTAAAATTGTTGATATAAATAGAATGAAATTTAAAAAACTAACTCTAAATGAGAGGCTAAGAAATTTCTCTAAACTCTGGGCAAAAGACGAGGATTTAAGTACAATTGTAGAAGAGTATTCAAAACTTTTAGGTAAAGATCCAAAAAATTGTATAAAAACAGCTCTTTACTACTCACAAAAACATAAAAATTTTAAAAATCTAAAGAAAAAACTAAAAGGAGAAAAAGTTGTTGATTGATAAAATATCTATAGTTATGATTGCTAAAAATGCAGATCAAAGTCTTCAAAGCTCACTCAATAGCCTAAAAGAGTTTGATGAAGTAATCTTATACTTAAATGATTCAAGCGACAATACAAAAAAAATAGCACAAAAATATAAAAATGTTAAGATTATTGAAGGAGAGTTTTTAGGTTTTGGTCCTACAAAAAACAAAGCCGCTTCATTTGCAAAAAATGAGTGGATATTCTCTTTAGATTCCGATGAAGTGATAAGTAAAGAGATGTTTAAAAATATTGAAAAATTAAAATTAGATAATTTAGCTGTTTATGAGATAAAAAGATCCAACTACTATAAAAGTAAAAAGATAGAGCATTGTGGCTGGAGTGAAGAGAAAATTATAAGAATCTACAACAAAACAGTAACAGCATTTAATAATAATATGGTACATGAGAAGATTATGATAAAAGATTTAAACATAATCACAATTGATGGAGAGTTAAAACACTACCCTTATAACTCAATTAGCCAATTTATCCAAAAAGCAGACTATTACTCTGAAATTTTTGCAAAACAAAATATTAGGAAGAAATCTTCAACTCCAACCAAGGCAGTTTTAAATGCAACATTTTCATTTTTTAAAACATATATACTAAAAAAAGGATTTTTAGATGGCTATGTTGGACTACTAATATCAGTCTCTCATGCAGTAACAAACTTTTATAAATATATGAAATTATACGAATTAAACAAAGAGCTAAAATGAATATTCTCATAACAAGACACGATAAAATAGGAGATTTCATCACTGCACTTCCAATGTGCAAAGTATTAAAGAAGCAAACAAATCACAACATCATTATGCTTGTCTCTAGCATCAATGTTCAACTAGCAAAAAAACTTGATTTTATAGATGATGTTATTGAGTATACTTCTGATAATTTAGTACTTTTAAAAAGATTAAGCAGATATAAATTTGATATAAGTATTAGTGGATATATAGATTTTAATCTTGGGTTAACTCTATTTTTAGCTCGTATTCCAATTAGAATTGCTCCCTCTACAAAGATAGCTCAAATCTTTTTTAATAAAAAAATAAAACAAAGAAGAAGTGAAGTTAAAAAAAAAGAGTGGGAATATAATCTTGATTTATTAAAAGCATTTGACAAGAATTTAAAATTAGAGTTTACCACTCCACTACTTCAAATCCAGAGTAAACCTAAAAACTTTATCATTTTTCATCCAGGTTTTGGTGGTAGTAGTGATGGAAATTTAACACTTGATGATTATCTTAATTTAGCCAAAAGTGCTAGTAAAATAATAGATGTTATCTTTACTTTTGGTCCTGATGATAGAGATTCAAAAGAGTATATTGAAAAAAAGCTTGATTTTAATGCATCTATTAGAGATGATTTTAACTCCTTATGGGATTTTACTCAATTTATTGCAACTTGTAAACTATTTGTTAGCACTTCAACAGGGCCTATGCATCTAGCAGGTTTAATCAATAAAAAAACTTTATCATTTTTTGGAGAAGATTTATTTTCAAGTTCTAAAAGATGGGCAACAATAAGTGATGATAAGATGCAAAATAATTTTGAACTACCAAAAAACTACGATAGAGACTTTTACCTTAAGATAGAAAATAGATTATTAGAGTTAATAAAATGAGAATCCTCATAGAGCTCCCAACTTGGTTAGGTGATAGTGTGATGGCAACTCCTGCGGTTGAAAATATAGTAAAAACTTATCCAGATGCAAAGCTAACCCTTTTTGGCTCTTTTGTCTCAATAAGCACTCTAAAAAACCATCCAAATGTAGAAAAAATCGTTTTAGACAATAGCAAAAGTGCCAAATTTAGATTTATCAGACTATTTAAAATTGTAAAATCTTTAGGAGAGTTTGATTTAACTCTCTCATTTAGAAGAGTCTTTTTTTCAAAATTGTTTCTCTTTTTTTCATCTTCAAAAAGAAAATTTAGATATAAAAGATACTCAAAAAAACAGATACATCAAGTTAAAAGATACAATGATTTTATTAATAAATCTCTAGATGTAAACTTGGATGCACATGAGTTAAAACTATATCATAAACCAAAAAAATTTAAAAAACCAACTCTTGGTATAAACCCAGGAGCAACTTATGGAAGTGCAAAACAATGGTTTCCAAAAAGATTTGCCAAAGTTGCAAAAAGCTTAAGCTCTTTATATGATATTATCATTTTTGGAAGTGAAAGTGAAAAAGATATAGCAGATGATATAGAGAAAATTTTAATAGATGAAGGTATAAAAAATATCTCAAACTTAGCAGGTAAAACAACCATACAAGAGCTTTGTGAAAATATAGGAGGATTATCTATGTTTATAACAGCAGATAGTGGACCTATGCATATCGCTTCAGCTTATAAAATTCCTACTATTTGTCTATTTGGTCCTACAAAACATATTGAAACATCCCAATGGGAAAATAGACATAGTAAAATTATTCGACACGAGCTTAAATGTTCACCTTGTATGAAAAGAGAGTGTCCTTTAAAAACTAACGAATGTATGGAGCTTATCTTGGTAGATGAAGTGTTAAAAGAGGAGAAAAATTTAAGAAATGCTATAATGGCTAAAAAAATATAAGTTGAGAAGATATTGAACAAAGAATTAAAACTTTTTTTTAAAAGATTTTTACCATACTTTAAAGATTATAAACTTCAATTTGCGATATCAATAACTGGTATGATTATGGCAGCAGTTGGTACAACACTAACAGCTTATATGATAAAACCTGTTTTAGATAAAATTTTTATAGAGAAAAATGAACAACTTTTATATCTACTACCTATCGCTTTAGTCTTTGTTTATGCACTAAAAAGTATAGGTAAATATCTTCAGATTTATTATGCATCTTATATAGGCTTGGATATTGTTAGAAGATTAAGAGATGAAGTACTTAGTAAAATATTATCATTTGAGATGGATTTTTTTCATAAATTTAGAAGTGGAGAACTCATAAGTAGAAGTGTCAATGATATAGAGAGAGTAAAACTAATTGTTTCAAATATCATACCGCATCTGCTTCGAGAGTCTTTGATTATTGTTATGCTTTTGGGGTATATCTTTTATCTAAATCCTATGATGGCTTTTATATCAATTGTATTTTTACCTCTTAGCTTTAAGCCTCTCTCAATTTTGGCTAAAAAGATGAAAGCTTTATCATTCTCTTTACAAGAGAAGATATCAGATTTAACATCAAAACTTAGTGAGATATTTAACAATATAGAGATGATAAAGGCAAATGCAGTTGAAAGCTATGAGTTAGAGATTTTCAAACAAGAGAATCAAAAGATAAATAAGATAAGCAGAAAAGCTGTACGAACCAATGAGCTTGTAAGTCCGATGATGGAGATACTTGGTGGGTTTGCAGCTGCTCTTATTGTCTTTTATGGTGGAAGAGAGGTTATAAATGGAGATATGAGTGTAGGTAGCTTTTTCTCATTTTTAACAGCTCTTTTTATGCTCTATACTCCGATAAAATCAGTTGCCAAACTCTACAATCAACTCCAAGATGCAGTAGCTGCTAGTGAGAGAATCTTCTTTATATTAGATAGAAACTCAAACATAAAAGATGGAACAAAAGAGATAAAACAGAAGATTAAAAATATAAGTTTTAAAAATGTATCACTAAAATATGATGACAAATATGCACTAAATAATATATCTTTACAAGCTAAAAAAGGAGAAAAAATTGCACTTGTAGGAAATAGTGGTGGTGGAAAAAGCTCCATCGTAAATCTACTTCTTCGTTTTTATGATACCTCTAGTGGGGAAATTTTATTTGATGGTATCAATATAAGAGAGTTAAAGTTAAAAAGTTTAAGAAAAAATATCTCAATTGTAACTCAAAGAGTCTATATTATGAATGATAGTATTTCTAAAAATGTTGCTTATGGATTAGAGATAAATAAACAAAAAGTTATAGACTCTTTAAAACAAGCAAATGCTTGGGAATTTATAGAAGATTTAGAAAAAGGTGTTGATACAAATATAAATGAGTTTGGGACAAATCTCTCAGGAGGACAAAGACAGAGAATTGCAATAGCAAGAGCAATATATAGAGACCCTCAAATCTTAATTTTTGATGAAGCAACATCTGCACTTGATACAAAAAGTGAGAAAAAAATCACAGATGCACTTGAAAATATCTCAAAAGATAAGATAACATTTATAATAGCTCATAGATTAAACACCATAGAAAAAGCAGATAAGATTATAGTTTTAAAAGATGGTCGTATCGTTTGTGAGGGGACAAACAGCTCTCTTTTGAAAAACTGCGAAGAGTTTAAACATCTACATGGTATTAAAAAATGAGTATAAGAAAAAGATTAAGAGCTTTTTTAAACCTAGCTCTTTCAAAACTATCAAATCAAAAAAACACTAACATAACAATTAATCCCTTTTACATAAAAAGAGTTCTCATAGTTCGTGTTAATTATAGAATTGGAAATATTATATTTCTCACCCCCTTGATAAGAGCACTTGAAAAAAAAATACCAGATGCAAAAGTAGATGTATTGGTTGGTGCTCCTTTTACAATACCAATTATCAAAGAGATGCCAAATATTGAAAATGTATATGCCCTACCAAGAGAGCTTACAAAAAACCCTATAAAACTTTTCAAAAAGATAAAAGAGATAAATAAAAACAACTATGACCTATTAATATCCCCAGTTTCAGTATCTGTAAGCTCAAATATTGCAACTTTTTTAATCAAAGCTAACTTAAAACTTGGTTTTTATAATACAAACACTTGGTTACCTCTAAATAGATTTGCAATATACCCAAAAAACATATCACACGAAGCACTAAAGCCTTTAGCTTTGATGAGTGTTTTTGAAGGAGAGGAAAAAGAGTATACTAAGTATTTAGATATAGCATTATCTAAAAAAGAGAGAGATGAAGGCATAAAAATGCTTAAAGAGGCTCTAAATCTTAAGACTTCATCAAAAATTGTTGGTATCTTTAGAGATGCAAGAGGTGAAAAAAAGATTAAAGATAGTTGGTGGATAGAGTTTTTAAAAGAGCTAAAAGAGATTGATAGTAATACCATTTTTATAGACATTTTACCACCTGATGAGAAAAAAGCCCTACTCCCTAATTTGCCATTTATCTCATCTTCAAACTTAAGAGATTTAGCAAAAATTTTCTCAGCATTAGATATTTTTATCTCCGCAGATACTGGACCTATGCATCTAGCAAGTGCTTCACTAACACCTGTAATAGCTCTATTTAATGCCACCAACCCCTCGCTTTATGGTCCATTAGGGGTAGATGACACAGTGATACAAATAGATAATAAAGATATAAATCTAATCGCCAAACAGAGCTTTAACCATATAAAAACGATTATCTAAACTACATCAAAAACAAGTCTATCCGCATCTCTTTTGACATTAACCTTACTTCCCTCTACAATCTTATCTTCTAAAATCATCTCAGCAAGCTTATCTTCAATCATCTCATAAACCGCCCTTTTCAAAGGTCTAGCCCCATAAACTGGATCAAACCCAGCTTCACCAATAAGCTCTTTTGCCTCCAAGCTAATCTCCAAAGATATATCTCTTTGACTTAATTTATCTTGAAGTGATTTTATAATTATATCCACAATCGAAGTTATCTCTTTTAATCCAAGAGGATTAAAAATCACTATATCATCAAGCCTATTTAAAAACTCTGGTTTAAAATGTAACTTAAGCTCATCACGAACTGCTTTTTCTCGCTTTTGTGTATCACTCTCTCCCATGATTTTATCACTCGCTATATTTGAAGTGAGAATAATAATCGTATTTTTAAAATCAACCGTCACACCTTTATTATCTGTTAATCTTCCATCATCAAGAACTTGAAGCAGTATATTAAAAACATCTGGATGAGCTTTTTCAATCTCATCAAATAAAATTACACTATATGGTTTTGTTCTAACCGCTTCTGTTAGTTGTCCACCCTCATCATAACCAACATATCCAGGAGGAGCACCAACAAGACGACTCACAGCATGTTTTTCCATATATTCACTCATATCAAATCTAATAAGCAACTTATCACTATCAAACAAAAATGTAGCTAATGCTTTTGCACTTTCAGTTTTACCTACACCAGTTGGACCTAAGAACATAAAGCTCCCAATTGGCCTATTTTCATCTGAAAGTCCAGCTTTATTTCTTTTAATAGCCCTTGAAATTGCTTTTAATGCACTATCTTGACCTATGACTCTTTTTTTAAGCTCATCTTCAACACCAAGTATTCTCTGCTTGTCACTTTGAAGCATCTTATTTACAGGAATAGAAGTCCATTTGCTAACAATAGTGGCAATCATCTCATCATCAACACTATTTTTTAAAAGTACTCCACCTATTTGCATCTGTTCCCATTTTAAGTTTAACTCTTTAGATTTATCCTCTATTTTTGGAATTTCACTATACTCAATTTCAGCCGCTTTATTAAAGTCACCATCTCTTTTTGCAATATCGCTCTCTCTTTTTAACTCATCAATCTTACTTTTTTGCTCTGCTATCTCTTTAAAAACACTCTTCTCATTTTCAAATTGAGTTTGAAGAGATAACCTCTTCTCTTCAAGGTCTGCAATCTCCTTTTCTATCATCTCTAATCTATCACTATTTTTGGCATTTTTTTCCATCAAAAGTGCTTCTTTTTCAACTTTCAAAGTCTCAACTTCTCTTTTTGTACGGCTAAGCTCAAAAGGCTCAGACTCAATTTGCATCTTAAGCTCAGCTGCAGCTTCATCAATAAGATCAATCGACTTATCGGGTAAATATCTATTTGTTATATATCTACTACTTAACTTAACAGCAGCTATCAGTGCACTATCTAAAATTTGTACATTATGGTGAGCCTCAAGACGCTCTTTAATTCCTCTCATAATTTGTAAAGCTTCATTTTGACTAGGCTCTTCAACTTTTATAGGCTGAAATCTTCTACCAAGTGCTGCATCTTTTTCAAAATACTTTCTATACTCTTTAAGTGTGGTAGCTCCAATGGTATGAAGCTCTCCACGAGCTAAAGCTGGTTTTAAGATATTTGCAGCATCCATACTCCCCTCACTTGCCCCTGCTCCTACAATTGTATGAATCTCATCTATAAAAAGTATAATATTTCCATCTTTTTTAACCTCTTCAATAACAGCTTTTAAACGATCTTCAAACTCACCACGATACTTTGCACCTGCTATTAAAGTACTCATATCTAAAGAGATGACTTTTTTATTTTGAAGTGAAAGCGGTACATCTTTATCTGCAATCTTTTGTGCCAAGCCCTCGGCAAGAGCAGTTTTACCAACACCAGGTTCTCCTAGAAGTATAGGATTGTTTTTAGTTTTACGAATTAGTATCTGCATCATTCTCTGTATCTCTTCATCTCTTCCAATCACTGGATCTAGCTCATTTTCAATTGCTTTTTTAGTTAAATCAATTCCATATTTTTCAAGTGCTTCTAATTTCTCATCACCACTAGCTGAATCGATTTTTCTCCCACCTCTAATGGCTTCAAGTGTCTTTTTAAGCTCCAATAAATCTACAAACTTTGAGAGTGATGGTTTTATCTGTACATTGTCAAGGTTTGCTAAAATCCAAGTATCAACAGAGATAAATTTATCTCCATTTTGAACCATTAATGCTTCTGATTTTTGCAAAGACTCTACCAATTGGCGTGAAAGTTTAATATTTTCTTTTGTAACAGATGAGACTTTTGGAAATTTTTCCACTTCACTTTTTAGTTCAAGCGAAAGTGCTGATTTGTCAATACTCATCTTATTTAGTGCTTGATTTAAAAGTGAGCTTGTATTTGTAATTTGTCCCCAGAGAAGATGCAGTGGCTGCACCTCTTGGTTTTTACTATGAAGTGCTAAAGAAATTGCACTTTGGACTGCTTCATTTAAAGCATTTGTTAGTTTATCAAATAACTCTTTACTCATGTTGTCTCCTTAATTAAATAGTTTTCACTATTATACAACATTGAGTCTAGTATTGTCAAGTTATGTTAGTTTATCAAGCTAAATACTACTTTTTATCTAACATTATTTCAACTTTTGCTTCAGACTTAAGTCTCTTTTTAAGAGCATCTAACATCTTTACTGTCTCTTTCTCTTGTAAAAATTTACGAATAAAATCTTTTACATCTTCATAAGGAGTAACTCCAGCCTCTCGCCTATCAGTAACTTTGACGATATGATATCCAAATTTAGAAGCAAAAACTTTACTTAACTCTCCTTTTTTCATAGCAAATGCAACTTCATCAAACTCTTTTGGCATATAACCTTTTTTAACAATTCCTAGATCTCCTGCTACAGTTGCATTAGCTTCTCCACTTTGTGAATGCTCTTTTGCTAATTTTGAAAAATCTGCTCCATTTGCAATTTGCTCTCTTAACTTTTCTGCTTTCTCTTTAATCTTATTTTTTTCATCTTCATTTATATCTGCTTTAAAAAGAAGTAAAATCTGTTTAGCCTTTATAAGCTCTTCTACTTTAAAACTTCCTGTTCCATCACCATAAAACTTTTTTATCTCTTCTTCTGGAATATCTGGATTAACAACTCCTTGTTTTTTAAGATACTCTTTCATTTGTACTTTATTTTTCAAAAGAGTGTTAAACTCTTCATCTGACATATCTTGCAGATAAGATTTATATTTTTCAATACTTCCATATTTCTCTTTGATTGTAGCAATATCCTCTTTTATCTTCTTATCAATATCTAAAATAGGCTCTTTTAAGCTAGCTTGTTTTAAAATCTCTTTTTCAATTAACTTATTGAGAATTGTATGTCTTAATACACTCTCTTGAGCACTATTTGTACCTGAAGATTTTAATATACTATCGTTTCTTAACTCTTTTTTTATCAATTTATCTAATTGGCTTTTATAAATATTTTCTCCATTAACGGTAGCTACAATTTCTGTAAAAACAGTTTTTTGCTCTGTAACTGTTGTATTGTTGTCTACTTTGACAGATGCATTTAAAACACCTGAAATTAAAACACTAAAACCCAAAATCAACAAACCATTACTCTTATTTTTAATTATACTCATATATTTTTATCTCCTAATTTTAATAAAATATTATTCCGATTGTTCAGAACAATCACTCTTATCACTCTCCCAAGCTTCATCATAAGATTTTATATAACCATCTGCATAACCTTCGTTATATCTAGTGTTATAATCTAGCTCCACATCAATGCTCCAAGCCCTATTGGCACAAGAGTCACTTTTTCCTTTTTTAGCCCCTATCTCTATGGAAGCTTTAAAACCCTCATCATAACTAAGTTTATCCTCGTCACTTCTACAACTCTCCCAGCCATCATCATAAGCTTTTATATATCCATCTGCATAACCTATATCATAGTCTGTATCAAAACTTAGAAAAACTCCTATACTCCAGACATCATTGCCACAAGAATCATTTTTACCATCTGTAAAACCCGCATCTTGAGCAGATTTAAAGCCATCATCATAACTAGAATTATTGTTGTCACTAGAGTTGTTATCTACATTTTTACAACTCTCCCAGCCTTTATCATAGGCTTCTATGTAACCAACTGCATAACCATCATTATATTTAGTATCATATGTTAAATTTGCATCTATATTCCATATCTTATATCCGCATGAGTCATCTCTGCCTTCTGCAAAACCTGCATCTTGTGCATCTTTATAACCTTGCTCGTATGTATCCTCAGTAAGTATAGGTAAAGAAGAGACAAAAAGTGAACTATTTGCATCTACCAATCCATATCCAAATTTATCATCACGACCAATCTCACCCAAATCTAATGCAGAGATTTGTAGTTTTTCTCTTACATCCAAGTTATTTATCTCACCATCTTCGTTAATATCACGCACACCAGATGAAATTATCAAAGCAGCCACACCACTAACAAAAGCAGTTGATTGAGAAGTGCCACTCATAATATCGTATCCATTATCTTTTGAAGTTGACAAAATATCTAAACCAGGAGCAACTATCTCTACTGCTGTATCGATAGGTGAGAAAAAACCTAATTTATTTTCAGCATCAACACTACCAACAGCAACAACTGAGTCATAAGATGCTGGAAACAAGGCACTTTCACCATAACTGTTTCCAGCAGATGCAATTATCAATAATCCCTCATCTTGTGCCGCATCACAAGTAGCCTCTAACACATCTGAATCAATACCTGAAATGCTAATATTTGCTATATCCATATCGTTAGACACAGCCCACTCAATACCAGCAATTACATCACTAACCATTCCAAAACCATTATAATCTAACACTTTTACAGCATATATAGAGGCTGAAGGTGCAACACCAACTACACCTACTCCATTATTTTTTGCAGCAATTATTCCTGCCATATGAGTTCCGTGAGTATTCCAACCATCATCATATGGGTCAGAAGAGTTTGCATCCATTATAAAATTATGTCCACCACTATAGTTATCTTTTAAATCTTGATGATTGTAGTTTATTCCAGAGTCCAAAATAGCAATTTTTACACCTTTACCTGTGATATTTTTATCATGAGCTACTTTACTATTTATCTTGGAAACTCCCAAGCTATTTTGATACTCATCACCTGAAATATCATTTTGAAAAAAAGAGTTTTGATAAGCTCTTTGAGATTTTTTAGATAACTTTTTTATTGAGACAACACTTTTATCTTCTTCTATATATTTTACAAAAGAGTAGCCTTTTAATTTTTCAATACGCTCCTTTGCTATCTCCATAGAGATAGCTGGAATCAACTTATAAGTATGTTTAATCACTCCTCCACTATTTTCAATCAATACCCTTTCACTACTACTCAAATCCTTATAAAACCCAACTATTATAGACTCTTTAGCTAAAAGAGCTGTATGAGAAAAAGATACTATCATCAAAATAGCAAAAGCCATTTTACATATATTTTTTAACACAATATTCTCCTAAATTTTTTAAAACTGCTAATTACAGCTCTCCCAACCTTCATCATAAGCCTCTATATATCCTTCACTATATCCTTGTTCATATTTAGTATCATATCTCAACAAAACTTCTATATTCCAATTTTTACCACTACATTTATCATAACTACCTTTAGTAAATCCTGCATCTTGTGCCGCTTCATATCCTACTTCAAAATCACCATTATCAATCCCTGAACAATCACTCTCCCAACCTTCATCATATGCATATACATATCCATCCGCATAACCTTGGTTAAATCTTGTATCATATTTTAAGTTAGCATCTATACTCCAAGTTCTGCCTTCACATCTATCACTATTTCCTTGGTTAAATGCTAATTTATAAGATGAGTCATACCCTTTTTGATAGTTATCACTACTATCAATACAATCAACCATATAGGTGCTTTTTCCAAAAACACTATCTATAACCAATGCTCCACATTCCAAGCTACATTCGGCTACAATTTTATTGTCACTCCAAGAGTCAACACTACATATCGACTCATCTAATGATATTTTAGTCTTTGAATCTAATCCATACATATGTTTACCAAAACCTTGACCTTGAACAACTAATAGCTCATTTGAGACATCTACCTTATCAATACTCACACTAGGTATAACAACTACATTTATAGGATTACTACTTTTAAAACCTTTTTTTACACGAAGATAGTAATTTCCAAGACTCAGAGTATTTGGAACTGTAATAGTAAGTGAAGATTCAGAAGCAAAATCAGGTGTTAGCTCAATCTCTTTACCATCTTTATCCGCCATAGTTACAACAGATTTAACTCTCTTATTGGATAATACATCAGTTAATGCCGATCCATTAACTCTTACAGCAGTATCAACTCCCAAAACAATTTTAAATGTACTTAAATTTAAGATTTCTGGAGTTATAGAAGCTTTTGTAATCATATCTAAAGCATTTTCCATCTCAAAATATCCAGTATGACACCCTTTACAATCTGCCTGTTCATTGCCAATATGACCAAAATATGGCAACTCTTCTCCTATTTTTATAACACCATCTCCATTGGAATCAGCTTGAATACTATGAAGAGAATCTATACTATGACAATTTTGACATTTACGAATAGCCCAATCAGTACCTGCACTACTATCGTGACATAAAGTACAGTGAAGCTTAGAAACTCCTCCTTGACCAATACCTGTACTATGGTGATTTATAGCATTAGAATTTACAACAACTCCAGATGCATTATCTACCCCTGCTTTATGACAAAAAGTACAAGCACCCTCACCATTTGGTCCTTTTCCTCTGCTAGTTCTAGGGGTAAAATTAGTTGGGGTTTTATCATATGGAATATAGTGTCCACTGTTTGGGTTATCAATCCTATCTCCGTGACAATGTTTACAATTAAGGGTTTGTGCTTGTGGTGTTAAGTGGTGAACAGTAGCACCATTTTGCTCTTTATGACAATTGTGACAATCTTTAAAATTATCAGATAACTCATATCTTAAACTAAGATCACTCCACTCAACTTTATGACAAGAGAAACAGGTATAAACCTCTCCAGCAGTTCCAAAAGGTGCCTGAGTATTTTCATCCATAATCACACCATCTCTTAGTTTTGCATGGTGACGATCTGCTAAAATACCTGGTTTTAACTCTGGAATATCAAAAGTCCAACCCATTTCTTCTCTCTGTTTAATTGTTAACTTTTCAGGTGCATGGCAATATGCACAATTTAGTTTAGTTAAATTTTCAAATGTTGTATCAGCAATACCGATATTTTGTTTTACTGTTGGAGGAGGAGCAGCAAAACTAACTGTAGAAATAGCTAAAAAAAACCATATAACAAAAGATGGTACAAGAGTTTTATAATCTTTTGTCATAATAGATTTTTCCTTATGCTATAGTTATAACATATTATAATAAGAAACAGATGATACTCTTGTAAAATTCAAAAATTAATATATAAGATTAATTTATAAGTGAAAACTTTTTCTGTTTTATTGTTTATGTTTATTTTATAACTATTTATATAAAATATATTTTATTTTAAAGATTAAGGGGAGAGCTATAAAACCTCCCCCCCTCTCAAGCACTATCTACAACTCTCCCAACCTTCATCATAAGCTTTTACATAGCCAAATGCATAACCATCGTTGTATAGTGTATCGTAAGTAAGCCTGGCTTCTATATTCCAAATTTTGCCCCCACAAGAGTCACTTTTACCCTCAGTATAACCAGCATCATAAGCTGCTTTAACACCATCTTCATAACTTCCGTTATTGTCTCCTTGGCAGCTACTCTCCCAGCCCACATCATAAGCAACTACATATCCATCTGTATAGCCTTGATTATATTTTGTATCATAATTTAAATTAGCATCTATATTCCAAACTTTAGCACTACACTTATCTCCATTTCCTTCTGCAAATGCTATATCATAAGATGCTTTATAACCATCTCCATAACTTGAATTATCATCTCCACAACTACTCTCCCAGCCTACATCATAAGCAACTACATATCCATCCGTATAGCCTTGATTATATTTTGTATCATAATTTAAATCAGCATCTAAATTCCAAACTTTACCGCTACATTTATCACCATTTCCCTCTGCAAATGCCACATCTCCTGCTGCTTGATAACCTCTCTCATAATCTCCTATGCCAACATTACAATCAACTATATAAGTATCACTTCCAAAAACACTATCAACTACTAATGAACCACATTTAGTAGAGCATTTTGCAACAATTTGGGTATCACTCCAAGACTCAACACTACACTTTGAGTTCTCTAGTGATATTTTAGTATTTGTACCAATGCTATCAAGATACTTTCCAAATCCTTGACCTTGAATAGTTAATATACTATTATTTTCACTAACTTCACTAATAAACACTTTGGGAATAACCACAATACTCATAGGATTACTCTCATAAGTACCTTTTTTTGCATGCAGATAGTAGTTTCCTGGGGCTATATTAGTTGGAGTTTTTACTACAATTGAAGATTCAGTGATAGAGATAGGTGTTAACTTTATCTCTTTGTCGTCTTTACCAGTTATAGTGATAAAAGATTTCATTGTTATATTATAGGTAACATTTGTAAATCCTCGACCACTTATGCTGATAGTAGCCTCTTCACCTGCAATTATTTTAAATGTACTCAAATTTAAAATCTCTGGAGCAACAACATTAGGAAACATCATTCCAAGTGCATTTTGATTTAATAGTGCTAAATATCCACCATGACAACCTTGACAATCTATAGGATCATTACCAACATGACCAAAGTATTTTAACTCTTGTCCTACTATTATCTGTCCATCTCCATTAGAATCAAATTGAATACTATGAAGTGATTTCATACCATGACAATTTTGACATCTTTTAAATTTCCACATCTCATCCTCTTCTTGATCATCATGACAAAGATTGCAAGAGAGATCTGAAATTCCATCTTGACCTATACCTGTACTATGGTGATTTATAGCATTTGTATTTATTGAGATACCAGATGCACTATCAACTCCTGCTTTATGACAAAATGTACAAGCCCCCTCGCCATTTGGTCCTGTTCCATTCTTGGGACGAGGAATAGATAAACTTCCTCTTCTAGAAGTTCGAATAATATGTCCATCATTTGGATTATCAACTCTAGCACCGTGACAGTGTTTACAATCAAGAGCCTGAGCTTTTGCAGTTAAATGGTGAACTGTAACATTTTCATTGTGTATATGACAATTTTGGCAATCTTTAAAATTATTAGACAATTCATAACGCATATTAGCTTCATTCCATTCACTTTTATGACAAGAGAGACATACATAAGGCTCACCAATTGTTCCAAAAGGTGCTTGTGTTCCTTTTGGTATAATTACACCTTTTATTACTTTATTGTGGTGTCGATCTGCCAAAACACCAGGTTTAGTCTCTGGTTTATCAAAAGTCCAACCCATCTCATTTCTCTGCTGTTGTGTCAATTTCTCTGGTGCATGACAATATGCACAATTTAATTTAGTTAAGTTTTTAAAAGTTGTATCGGGAATACCTATATTTTGATTTACTGTTGCAGGAGGTGGTGGCGGTACTCTAGCAAAACTAAAAGTAAAACTAATTATTAATAAAAATAGAATTGCTTTAACTCTAAATATTTTTATGCCGTTTTTTCTCATATTGTATTTCCTCATATAAATTTATTAAAACCAAAGATTATCCAAGATAATTATAATAATAAATTGATGATATTTTAGTAAAATTTATCAACTAATATATAAGATTAATTTATAATTGAAAGCTCTATTTAGTCTATTAACTATAGTTAAATTATAGTCATTTATATGAAAGTATTTAATTTTTGAAGTTTAAGTAATGAGAGTGCATTTAGCACTCCCAATATAAGTAAAAAAATAGGGGTAAATAAATCTACCCCAACCGCTATCTACAACTTTCCCAGCCTTCATCATAGGCTTTTACATAGCCAAATGCATAACCGTCGTTATATGGAGTATCATAAGCAAGTTCAATTCCTATACTCCAAGTTTTGCCTCCACAAGAGTCACTTTTACCCTCAGCATAACCAGCATCATAAGCTGCTGTGACACCATCTTCATAACTTCCGTTATTGTTGTCACCACAGCTACTCTCCCAGCCTGTATCATAGGCAACTACATAACCATCTGTATAACCTTGATTATATCTTGTGTCATAGTTTAAGTTAGCATCTATATTCCAAGCTTTACCGCTACACTTATCGCCATTTCCTTCTGCAAATGCCGCATCATAAGCTGCTTCGTAACCATCTTCATAACTTGAACCATCGTTCCCGCCATTTCCACAACTACTTTCCCAGCCTGTATCATAAGCAACTACATAACCATCTGTATAACCTTGATTATATCTTGTGTCATAGTTTAAGCTAGCATCTATATTCCAAGCTTTACCGCTACACTTATCGCCATTTCCTTCTGCAAATGCCGCATCTTGAGCTGCATCATACCCTCTTTGATAATCATTGTTATTGTCTCCACCACCTTCACAATCAATTGTGTAAGTAGCACTTCCAAAAATACTATTAACTACTAAAGAGCCACATCTTGATGAACATTGTGTAACAATTTGACTACTAGTCCAAGAATCGATACTACACTTAGTTCCAGCTATAGTAACATGTGTATTTGCTTCCGCAGCATTTAAATATTTACCAAAACCGCTACCTGCAATAGTAAATACACTATTATTTGTACTTACATCACTAATAACTACTTTAGGCACAATTACCAAATTCATAGGATTACTATCTTTTGGTCCTTTTTTTGCACGAATATAGTAACTTCCAGCTTCTAAACTACTTGGAATAGTTACTATCATAGTAGATTCAGAGATAGAACTAGGTGTTAACTCTGCTACAACAATATTATCCAAATTAGTAACTGTAATAGTAGATTGTAAAACTCTACCACTTATTTGATTTGTAAAGGCTAACCCAGTAACTGTGATAGAAGTAGCAACACCAGCAACTATTTTAAATTCACTCATATCTGAGATTTGAGGAATAACTGGACCAGACTCAGGAGCACCTAAACCATTTTGTCCAACTTCTAAATTGTTGTGACAACCTTTACAATCATTTGGATCATTACCAATATGACCAAAGTATCTTAACTCTTGTCCTACTATTATCTGTCCATCTCCATTAGAATCAGCTTGGATATTGTGAATTGAGCTTATACCATGACAACTTTCACAACGACGAATTGCCCACTCAGTACCAGCTCTATCATGACAAAGATCACAACTTATATCTGAAATTCCTGGTTGACCTATACCAGTATTATGGTGATTTACAGAATTTTCGTTTACAGCGATACCAGATGCCGTATCCACTCCTGAATTATGACAGTATGTACAAGCACCTTGACCACCTGGTCCTTCTCCTTTACTAGTTCTTGGAGTAAAAAGAGTCGGTGTTCTACCAAGTGGAACAAAATGTCCTTCATTTGGATTATTTATTCTAGCACCATGACAATGTTTACAGTTTAACGCTTGTGCCATCTCTGTTAAATGATGAACCGTAGCACCATCCACTTGAAAGTGACAATTTTGGCAATCTTTGAAATTAGGAATCAACTCATTAGTCATAGTCGCTTCGTTCCATTCAATCTTATGACAAGATAAACATACATAAGGATCACCTGGTGTACCAAATGGTGCTTGTGTTTTTTCACCCATAATCATCTCGTTTATAACTCTAGCATGATGACGATCTGCTATGATACCAGGCTTCATTGTTGGTCTATCAAAAGTCCAACCCATTTCAGCTATTTCCGCTGCTGTTAATTTTTCAGGTGCATGACAATAAGCACAATTCAACTTACTTAAGTTTGCAAAAGTAGTATCTGGAATACCTATTGTTTGATTCACCGGAGGTGCTGGTACATTTGCCGAACTAAAAGTAACACTAGCCATTAAAAAAAATAGTGCTAAACCAAAAGATTGTACAAACGATCTCTTATTTTTTTTCATAATATATCGCTCCTTATATTATATGAATTCAAGTACAAAACGTACTTGTGTTTAAGCTAATTTTAAAGATTAGCTAACCTATCTACTAACAACCATCTATATCCATCTATAAATAAATAGTCAATGCGCTGTTTTACCTTTTTTAATCCATGTTTTATCAAACAAATATTAGCAATACTTATATTTAAAATATTAAATAGTTTTATTAATTAAAGAAATTATTAAATTATTTTAATTATTTTATGAAAACCACAAACAAAACTCTGCTATTTTTATAGCTATATCTTTGTGCAAACAACCTACAATACTTACTTTCGATAAATTTAATGCCTTTAAAGCTCACATTTTAAAACATTAAATCTTGCGAAATCTTCTATTTAAGATTAAATAAAATAAAACTACTCTCTGTCTAATAAACTGAATTAAACCAGAACCCGTTAAAACAGAATTCTGATGTAATTATAATAGGATAGTCATGACAAATTACTAAAAATTAAAAATTAAAATATAAGATTAAATAATAATTAAATACCTGAATAACAATACTTATTTATTATTTTAAGATATTTTTAATATAAAAGACTCTTATTAAAAATATCTTTCTATTTTTGTTTATTAATTAAGCTTTTTAAACTCTTCATACCCCTAATTTTCTCTATTTTTAAGAAATTTATAAAAAAAATATAATTTAATTTAAGAAACTTTAAAATTCTCTTATCATAGATATTAAATACATTAAATTCTAAAACTCTATTGGGTTAGTCTTTAAGATGATATAAGTCATTATTCTTAAAAAAATACCTTTCCCTTATATCTAGAAGTATTCTTAAGAAGATTTTATAAAAATCACTCTTTACTTATATAGTTTTTATGCATTTTTACATAAAAACTTGGACTATATTTTTTAAGAAAAAAGCTCTGATTTAGCTCTTTTTAAATGTTCAACCACCACAACAACCTCTTTATATCCCATCTCACCATCGTCATCTTCAAACACTTCATCAAGAGCATCTATATATGCTTTTACAGCCTCTTCAATCTTTCCTTCTTTCACACCCCCAAAGTATAAAACTGCTTCCAACATATCAGCTAAATGAATTGTCAAATCCTGCACTTCTTCTTCTAAATCTTTTATCTTATTCACTATTTTCTCCTATTATCATAATATCTTGTACCTGCTCTTTAATATCTTCATATATAAATGAGTCTTTAAAATCATCAAACCTGCCACCACTGGCATTTGCATGACCTCCGCCATTAAAAAGTTTTTTACAAATTGCACTTACATCAGCTTTATTATTAGCCCTCATACTTACATTTTTTCGTCCATTTATATCCATAAAAAAGTCAAAATCAGGATTTGTAACTAAAAACTCATTTCCAATAATCGAAGTATTCCCAATAGAATAAGTTAAAACTCCTCGATACTTACCATAAGTAACACTAAGATGCTCTTTTTTCTCACTAAGCATGGAGACTACAAAGTGTGAGATTAGATTTTCCAAAGTATCATCTCTATCTTTTCTAAAATAACTCTTTTTAAGAGAGTGAAGATTGTTATCAAGAGCTATATTTGCATCTTCTTTGTCAAGATATAAAAAAGCACCCTCCAACAAAGAGAAGATATACTCACTGTTTTTTTCACAAAAAAGCATTCTATTTACCTCTCTTGCTCCTGAGACTATCCGCATAAACACCTTACCAAGCTCAAAATACTCACTATCACTAAGCCAAATATCAACAGCATTTACAACATCTACATATTTTCCCATATCAGCTATATCGTAGCCTTTTTCTAAAAAATAATCATATGTTATCTTTGTAGCACATCGCTTTACATCAAGATGATACCAATCATACAAACTTGCACAATCTTGACCAGTTTTATGATGATCTAATAAAAGTATCTCTATATCTTTATGAGATGCATCTACTAATGAAGTCAATGTTTTTGCTTGTTTTAGGGTGAGATTTAAATCAGTAATCAAAATAAGATTTTTTTCACTTCCAACTTTTTCAATATCCAAAAGCATCTGTTCAATTCTCTGGTCTATCTCTTTTCCATAGTTTGAGTTATAATAACTTATATCCTCAAAACACCTTTTTGTTATAAGTTGACAACTATACCCATCTAAATCAATATGTGAGAGATGAAAAACTTTCACTTTTACTCCTTAAAGTTCCGCCACATCAACAGAACCTAACACTTCAAATGTGGTTGTCGGGTCAACTTCTGCGTGAGAGAGAACTACTACTTCTAAATTAAATTTTGCAAAAATTTCTGCTAATGATTTTCTTAGATTTGGATCTACTATCAAGATAACAGGAGCCACACCCATTTGTAAAATCTTAGCCGCTTCATCACTTACTTTTTGCACAAGAGAGTTTATCTGACCTATGTTTAAAAGCAAATCTTTTAACCCCTCTTTCTCTTGCAAATGTTCAAGAAGTTTCTGTTCAGTTGGAGCCGCAAAAGTTAAAAGTTTCAAAACTCCACTCTCATCTTTATAAAGTTTTGTTATAACACGAGAGAGTTTTGCTCTCACTTGTTCTACAATTATATCTGTATTTTTAGTAACTTCTGCAACATCACTGATAGTCTCTAAGATTGTTAGCATATCTTTTATCGGTATCTTCTCAGCCAAAAGCTCTTTTAAAATTCTCTGCACAAGTCCGACTGTCGCGACCTTTAAAGTATCCTCAACAACAACCAAGTGGCTCTTTTTTACATTTTCAATCAACTCATTTACATCTTGTCTTGTTAAAAGCTCTGGAGCATATTTTTTAACCAACTCACTTATATGCGTGGAGATTACAGTTGAAGGGTCAACAACCGTATAACCTTTGGTGATAGCTTCCTCTTTCAAAGCTGTATCAACCCAAATTGCATCTAAGCCAAATGCAGGCTCTTTAGTTTTAGTCCCTGCCATCTCTTCACTAACCAAACCACTATCCATTGCCATAAATTTATCAGGATAGATTTCCCCACTCCCTATTTCAACACCTTTTAAAAGAAGTTGATAGTGATTTGGAGATAAATGCAGATTATCACGAATTCTAACCTGAGGAATTAAAAAACCGTAATCAGTTGCAATTTTTCTTCGCATACTTTTAATTCTTTCAAGTAAATCTCCCTGCATAGCTGGGTCTGCTAAACGAATGAGCTGATAACCAAGCTCCAACTCTAAAACCTCTTGTTTTAAAATATCTGCTAAAGTTTTCTCCTCCTCTTCTCTCAGTTCTGTTGGAGATTTTTTCTCTTGTGTGCTTTTTTTTGTGTCTTCTTCCTCATCTTCATCAACACTTACCTCTTCAATCTCTCCAGAAAATTTAACAAAATATCCCATTGTAAGAAAGATAAGCCCAACAAAACCAAGAGAAAATGTAGGAAGACCAGGAACAGCTGCAAACATCATCAAGATAAGTCCAACAATAAAAAGAGTCTTATAATCCCCAATAAGCTGATCAACAGCCCCATCAGCAAACCCTTCACTCCCTTTGTTACTTCTAGTTATAATAATACCCGTAGCGGTCGACATAATAAGAGCAGGAAGTTGAGAAACCAATCCATCTCCAATAGTTAAAATAGTAAAAGTAGATGCACTATCCGCAGCACTCATATCAAACTGAAACATACCTATCAAAAATCCACCAGTTAAATTAATGATAGTGATGATAATACCAGCAACCGCATCCCCTTTAACAAACTTACTAGAACCATCCATCGCTCCATAAAAGTTTGCCTCTTGCAAAATCTCTTCTCTTCTCTCTCGTGCCGTTTTTTCATCAATCAAACCAGCATTTAAATCTGCATCTATTGCCATCTGTTTCCCAGGCATTGCATCTAGTGTAAATCTAGCTGCAACTTCAGCAACTCTAGTAGATCCTTTAGTAATAACCATAAAATTTATAAGAACCAATATAATAAAAACAATAACACCAATTACATAATTTCCACCAACAACAAACTCTCCAAAACTACTAATAATTTCACTAACAGCATCAGGACCTTCATGTCCATTTGATAAAATCATCCTTGTAGTTGCGATATTTAAAGAGAGGCGAAAAAGTGTAACAATCAAGATAATAGTAGGAAAAGTGGTAAGATCAGTTGGTTTTGGGACATATAAAGCTATCATCAGTATCAAAACCGAAAGAGCCAAAGAGATAGTAAGGAAAAAATCTAAAAAAACACTAGGCAAAGGCACTATGATAATTGCTAAAATAGCAATGACAAAAAAGACCATTGTCAAATCTTTAACTTTAGCAATTGGTGCAAGCAGTCGCATAAAGATATTTAAAGCACTAGCATTTTTTCTAGCCAAACTAATCCTTAAAGATATTATATCCTACGATATTATCATAAAATATCTTTTAGTGTCATCTCTTTAAAAAAATCATCAATTTTATTTTGAAACTTACTCAAAAATGGCCAAATCGTACAAAAATCACCTTTTCCTGATGGGCAATGGGCGGTATCTCGTGAACACTCAAAAACAACAATAGGTTTCTTTTCAACAACTTCTATCAAAGTTTTTATAGATATTTCAGATGGCTTTTTATTTAGTGAAAATCCACCTTTTGCCCCACGAGAGGATTTTAAGATGCCTTTTCTTGCTAAAAGTTGGAGAATTTTTGCTAAAAAACTTCTTGATATACCTAATCTTTTTGAAAGAGTATCAACATCTTCTGGTCCATCTTGTTTAGCAATTAGAAGTAAAGAGAGCAAGGCATACTCACTAGCCCTTGTTAATAACATAGTTTATATAACTCCAATTCAGGGTAATTTTGTCCTAATTGTAACAAAAGAAGTTTAAATTATGTATAATAATAAATATTTAAAAGATTAGGAAAAGAATTGAAGCAATTTTTATTAAGTATATTTTTATATAGTACACTTTTTTCTGATGTATACTACTATGAGTATGGCAAAAAAGTAAAACTAACTAAGCTTAAAGAGCAAAGAGATGTGACAGATGGAACTTTTTATTATAAAAACAGTGCTGGTCAAAAAGTTGGTGTAAGAGATGAGATTTTAGTAAAATGTAACTCTAGAACAGAATGTGAAAAGACTTTTATAAAATACTCTTTTAAAAATACAGAGTCCCTAAGTTCAAATATCTTTTTAATAAAATTAAAAAAGAGTGATGATATATTTGAAATATCTCAAAAACTATATTTAGAAAAGACAATCACCATAGCACACCCTAATTTTATAAAAAAACGATATAGAAGATGATAAAATTTTCTTTAAAAGTTATCTTCATAACAACTCTATTGCAATTTTTAGCATGTGATAAAAAGCCGATAGATAGTAATGAACTAACTATAGAAAATGAGCCTTACTATAAATATGCTTGGCATTTTAAACAAAGTGATACTTTAGTAGAAAATTTTAATATCTCTCCAAAATCTCACATAAATATAGAAAGTGCCTGGAAAATTACAAAAGGAGAGGGAGTTAAGGTTGCTGTCATTGATAACTATTTTGAGATAAGCCATCAAGACTTAAAAGAGAATATCATAGATTTTTATAGTATAGATAATCCAAGTGGATATATCCCAAACAGAACAGATGATGCATCTCATGGCTTGAGTGTTGCTGGTTTTATAGCATCTCCTATAAATGCAACAGGATTAGTAGGTGCAGCTCCAAAAGCAAAATTAATCTTAATACAGCAGCTACAAGATAATGATGCTCATATTATCAAAGCATTTGAGTATGCAAAAAATGCTGGTGCAAAGGTTATAAACTGTAGTTGGGGAACTGAAAATGTATCTCAAATAGTTGCACAAAAAATTAAAGAACTAAAAGATGGAGGTATCACAGTCATCTTTGCTAGTGGAAATAGCCCACTTGGTGGATATAGTTTAGATGCAGAGCAAATTAACGATGAATCAGAGCTTGCATCTGTTATAGGTGTAGGAGCTAGTAATGAGTACAATGATATAGCTTTCTACTCAAACTATGGAAAAAATATAGACTTATTGGCCCCTGGAGGAGACACTAATATACTTGGTATTTTAGCAATTGACGATAGTGGTTCATTTGGAAATACATTACAAAGAGGTCTAAGCAATAACTACTCTTTTATTGACGGTACAAGTTTTGCAGCACCTATAGTAGCAGGTGTTGTAGCTTTGATGATAAGTGTAAATCCAAATCTAACTCCAGATGAGATAAGAGATATCTTAATCCAAACAGCAGATAAAATTGGTGATGTTAGCTATGATGCAAATGGTTTTAATGAGTATAGAGCATACGGTAAAATAGATGCTAAAAAAGCGGTAGAAGTAGCAAAAAGCTACTTATCCCAACAGTAAACCCCACTTTGTAAGGGAGCAAATAAAAGAGTAAAACTATGCCCTACTCCAGTTGATGCAACTTTATTATCAAAAAAATCATACACCTCTTTTATCTCTCTATCTTTGGTTGTAAATGTTACACTTTCACTCTTATTGGATCTGCTAGCAACTATCATGCATCTTTTAGAGCCATAATCTCTCTTTCCAACAACTATACCATCTTCATCATCTTTTAAAGTATACAAAAGCTCCCAATTAGTCCAATGAGCTAACCTTAAAAGAGGTTTTAACTTCTCTATTTTACTACTAATATTTGAAAAATCATTCCACCAAGGTCTTGTTTCAATTGCAGGTTGTGAACCACTATCTTTCCAGTAAGCAAAACCTTTTCCTCCTCTAGCTAATGCAGCAAAAATAGTATTTTCCAAATTTGCATCTTGAGGGGAATTTATGACAAAAATAGTTTTTGGTATTTTTGTATTTGAGATATTTTCAAACATAGAAAAGTTTGCAAATTCAGCATTATAGTTTCCTTTAAAATCGTATGAATAACTAAGCCTATCATTCTCTTGATATAAAAGAGGATTAGCATATGTCCCTTGAATATCTATAAGTTCAAAAACATCATTGTGATAGTTTTTATTTCCAGCTGTAAAATCAAGATGCATAAAAATAGGTCTATTTCTATCTCCATTTACATCTACATCCATAGTTTTTATCTTATCTGAGTAGATTTTAAAACTATCAAAAACAAAATATGCCTCATTGTCCCAATAAAAGTAGAGTAACTTATCTAAAACTTCAGGATTTTCTCTTTTTAACTTATCATACTCTGCAACAAAACGATCAAACCCATCACCACTTAAATCATTTACCCCATAACTATAAAGATCCCAAACCCAATACATCCCAGCATCTACAGCACCTTTTCCATCTACTGGATTGTGGCACATTATGGCATTAAAACCTTTTTGTTTGTATTTTTTCCAACTCTCATATGCTCCTGCTGGATAGACAATTAGAGGGAAAAATGATTCATACTTTTGATCGGTTTTTACTTCAAAATTTCCTAAGTTATCAACCTTTACTCTTGAGCCATTGAAACTTTTTTTAATAGATGGTTTTGTAAATCCAAAAAGATGTGCACTATCTTTTACTTTGTGAAGACTCAAATCATCTATCCAAACATCAGAAATTACCCCCGCTTTAAAATCAGGCTCACCAACATTTCGAATAATCAACTTCACATCTGTAATATTTTTACCTTTTTGAATATAAAGAGGCATATTGAACTCTTCCCAAACACCAGTCTTTGCAGTGGATATGAGCGGAAATGCAACTGAGTGAATATGCTCACCATTATTTGTATATCCTATATAAAAACGAATTACATCACTAGGAAGTGATTTAACTTTCATATATCCTGAAAACATATACCAAGATCCTTCTTTTACAGGGATATTGTATATATTTATAGCATCATTAGTATTTTGAAGTTTTATAGATCTCTCTCCACTTCTTCTCTCATCTATATCAAAAGATGCTCCACCAACTAAAGAGTAGTTTCTACTCTCACTCTCAAAAGATGAATCAAAAGTATCTGAAGCAATATTTTCTAAGCTTGGTGGAAAATGTGGAAGAATTTTTATAGAACTCTCTTCAAACTTTTCTTCTTTAACTTCCTCTTTAATATCTTGTGAAACCTCTTGTTTATTTTCTCCATCAACTTCAACTTTGATTTTTTGAGGCTCTTTACTTCCTCCATTACAACCTGAAATTACTAATCCTATTAAAATTAAAAAACTATAAAATAGATGCATCTTTTTATCCTTAAATATTTAAATTATTTAAGGTAAATCGTAAAAAATTCAATATGATTTAATTTAAAAAATAATGAAAAAAGACTAGATTAAATATAGTTAATGAATATGAATAAATATTAAATTATTTTAATAGTAAAATTTAACTATACTCGAAGTAATGCTACTAAAAGTAGCATTTTTTGAAGTTATCTATTTTCTAACACCATCTCTAATGGATCTACACCCTCTTCTAAAATGACTATCTCAACTCTTCTATTTCTCTGCCTCCCACTTTCATCACTATTTGTAGCAACAGGATACATCTCACCATACCCTTTTACTAACAATCTTGAAGAAGAGACACCTCTCTCAATCAATGCCTTCTCTACAGAAGCGGCTCTTCTTAGAGATAGATCAAGATTTGAAGTAAGAGTTCCAACATCATCAGTATGTCCCTCTATAAGCACAGATCTCTCAGGGTTATCTATCAAAAACTCTGAGAGTTTCAAAATTGCCCGCATAGAGCCATCAAGCAAATTTGACCTACCAGTCTCAAATAAGACATCTCCAAGTGTCAAAACTAACCCTCTGTTTGTCTCTTTAGCATTTAACTCTTTTAAAGCTTCTAACTTCTCTAATGTCATCTTAGCCTCTAATTTTGCTTTTTGTGCCTCTTTTTTTAGTAAAAGAAGTTCACTATCTTTCTCATCTAAAAGTGCTTTTATTTTTGCGGTTTTAAGCTTTTCAAGCTCTCTTTTAAGCTCCTTATCTCTAGCACTCTGTTTTGCAATCTCGATCTGAGCTTTTAACATAAAAGCTAAATGCTCTGCCTCCTTTTTATCTTCAACACTTTTACTAGAGTTAAATATCTTTGTAGCTTTAAAAAGCTCTTTAGATGCATATTCATTTATCTCTTTATCTTCTTTTATAAGAAGATAATCTTTTTGTGCTTTTTTTAATACAACAAAATCATCAACCTTTTGACTACAACCTAAAAACACAACACTTACAATTAAAGTCAACCCTATCTTAAATCTCATTTTTCATCCTTAGGTAGTATTGCAAAATCTTTTTTTATCACTCTTATCTCACTCATAAGTTCATCTATTTCTTGCTGTATCTTTATGTTTTTAGAGATAGTATTTGCTAGTTTTGCTTGTATATAAGCTTTTTGTGCAGCATACTTTGCATCTATATACTTCTCCTCTTGCATTAATTTTTGCATATTTTGATATTTTTGTTCAGCATTTTTAAACATATCAGATGCAAGAGTTTTAGCTCCTGCATCTTTTGCATCTAAAATTGCCATCTTTGCATCTGATATATCTTGCAATGGAGGATTTTTAGATGCACACCCTAAAAAAATAAACATAAGAGTCCCAAGAGAGAGTAAAAAAATTCTATTTTCCATAATCATAATCCTTTAAGCATCATGATATAATATAATTATTAAAATAATTTGATAAAATAGAGCAATATTAAAACTAAGGATTAAAATATGAGTAAAAAACTCTGTATTAGCATCACTATATCAGCACTTCTGGCACTATCATTGGAAGCTAAAGTATCAAAAGAGTATTTTGATACAGGAGGATTAAAGTTTGAGTACAACTATCAAAATGGTGAAAAAAATGGTATCACAACAGAGTATTATAAAAATGGTGAAAAAAAAGCAAAATGGAACTTTAAAAATGACATCTTAAATGGGGTTAGTACAAAATATGATAAAAACGGCAGAAAAATCTCTGATATAAACTTTAAAAATGGTAAACAGTCGGGAATAACTTCAAGATATGATGAAAATGGAAATCTACAATATGAATTAAATTATGAAAATGAGATGCTAAATGGAATCTCAAAAGAGTATAAAAATGGAAAACTAAAAGCAAAATACAACTACAAAAATAGTGTAAAAAATGGAAGAAGCACAATTTTTTACCCAAATGGAAAACCACAATACAAACTAAAATACAAAAATGGAAAACTAAACGGTCTATCAATTGAGTATTTTGAAAATGGAAATAAAAAAGCGGAGTGGAATTATAAAAATGGTCTATTAGACTAAGGAGTTTTTTTGTTTATATGTGTATAATCATCTCTCCATTTAAAAAAAATACCAATCAGGAGGTCAAAAATGGCTTTAGATACGGCGAAAAAATCCGAGATCATTAAGAAATTTAGCAGAGGTGAGAATGATACAGGTTCTCCAGAAGTTCAAGTAGCACTTTTAACAAATAGAATTATCTACCTAACAGAGCATCTAAAAGTAAATAAAAAAGATCACAGCTCAAGACTTGGTCTGTTAAAGCTTGTAGGTCAGAGAAAAAGACTTTTAAGATACTTAAAATCAAAAGACTTCCAAAGATATACAGAAGTTATAAAAAGTTTAGAAATTAGAGGTTAAAAAGTCATCTTTGGCTACTTAGCCAAAGATAAAAATATAGATAACAAAACTCCAATAGGCACAACAGCCAATCCAATCAAATAAGCTCCAATATTTAAAAGATTATTGTTATTTAGATATAAAAATGACAAGAAAAGCACACCATAAGATAAAATCCTAAAGATAGATGTTGCACCAGTTATACTTTTTCCAAGGTTTACAGCAGTAGATTTTAGATTTGTTATTTTTGCTCTCTCCTCTTTAATAACCTCTTTTAAATCTCTATCTTTATTATATAAATCGTGTTTATCTTCTAGTATCTCTATATCATCTCTATCCTCTTTAGGAATATCTCCTATCTCAATCTTCTTCTCTACCATTTTTTTATATCCAAAAAATGAAGCCAAAGTAACTAAAAGTGAAGCAAAAAAAGCACTTTGAGAGCTTATAAGAAAATTATCTCCTTTATAGATAGAAAAAGAGATAAGAGCGATATCAAGGGTAACAAAGATGATTACAAAATTTTTAATTTTTATCATTTTGTTCTTGATAATCTTTTTTAGCATGTCTGTATTTTGGGTCATCTTTTAGCTTATCTAACTCTTTTACTTGTTTATCATAAGCTCTTTTCACATTTAAAAATGCAGCCGCTAATCCCCAGAAAATACCTAGAAAAAGGAGCCAATCATATCCTAAATATTTTTTCATCAAGATACCAACACCTACACCTGCTGCAACTGCAACAACCATAGATATACCAATTGAGAGTTGTTCAGCTCCATTGATAAACACTCCATATTTTGGCTTTTTTTTATTTTCCACTAAAGCTCTTTAAAAACTTTTTTAGAAACTTCTATAACTTCATCAATCATCTCTTCACTCATAGCTGTTGATATAAAACCAGTTTCAAACTGACTACAAGCAAAATAAATTCCATTTTTTAGCATCTTTTGGTGAAATAGTGCAAATCTATCAGTGTCAGATTTTAGTGCATCATCAAAATTTTTAACTCCGTTTTCATTAAAGAAAAAACCAAACATACTTCCTCTAACATCAGTTTGCAAAGGTATACCTGCACTCTTTGCACTCTCACTAAAACCTTCCATCAATTTTTTAGCTTTTTTAGAGAGTTCATTGTGAAGATTAGCTGTAGTTTTTAACTTTTTTAAAGATGCTAATCCTGCACTCATAGCAATTGGATTTCCACTAAGTGTACCTGCTTGATAAATTGGTCCATCAGGAGATAATCTATCCATAATCTCCCCACTTGCACAAAATGCACCAACAGGCATCCCACCACCGATAACTTTACCAAATGTTACAATATCAGGCTTAACATCAACCAACCCGCAAGCACCTTTTAAACTAGCACGAAAACCACTCATAACTTCATCAAAAATTAAAAGTGCTCCATTTTCATCACAGATAACTCTAAGAGCTTTTAAAAACTCTTCATCTGCTGGAACTAAACCCATATTTCCAGCAATTGGCTCTATGATGATACACGATATATCACTAGAATTTTCAAAACATTTTTTTACACTCTGGATATCATTATATTTTGCTAAAAGTGTATGTTTTGTTAAATCAGATGGAACTCCAGGAGAAGATGGTGTACCAAAAGTAACCGCCCCACTTCCAGCTTGAACAAGCAAAGAGTCACTATGACCATGGTAACAGCCCTCAAACTTCACAATATCATCTCTATTTGTAAAGCCACGAGCTAAACGAATTGCTGACATAACAGCTTCAGTTCCTGAACTTACAAATCGAACTTTGTCAATGCCATCAAACATAGAACATATCTCAGTAGCTAATAAAGTCTCAACCTCAGTTGGAGCACCAAAACTAAGCCCTTTTTTAACACTAGAAATTACTGCATCTTCTATATCTTTATCACAATGCCCAAAAATCAAAGGCCCCCAACTTTGGACGAAATCGATATATCTATTTCCATCAATATCAACAAGATAAGCCCCCTCACCTTTGTCTATAAAAACAGGAGTCCCTCCAACACTTTTAAAAGCACGAACTGGTGAATCTACACCTCCTGGGATTACCTCTTTAGCCTCTTTAAAAGCCTCTTTACTTCTATCTATAAACATTTACAACCTTTTAATTTTTTTGTTTTGTTAAATAATAATACAAATAAGCTTTCTCTTGCTGGGTTAGAAAATACTCAGGCATAAGTCTTTTACCTTTTTCTAATGCTTTTGTAAACCTTCTCATAGATAAATTGTTGATTCTAGGAGCCATTAATGAAATCTTTTTATCTCCTTTGATATAAGAAGATATAACCAACCCTTCACCTTTTTCTCCATGGCAGAGATTGCATCCTATGCCTCTTGGGTTTTTATATAACATTTTGGCATACTCATCATTTGATAAGAAACTATCTTTTGCATTTGCATTTGAAAAAAAAAGTAGTAAAATCAAAATAACAATTTTCACTAAACACCCTTACTAAAAGCTTTGTGCGATATACTACCTAAAATTTTATAAAGGTTCTAGGTAATTTATATGCAAATTTTGGATGGTAAAGCACTCTCCTTAAAGATAAAAGCAAAAGCAAAAGAGGATATAAAAACTCTCAAAGCAAAAGGTATTACACCTGGTCTTGCTGTGGTGGTTATAGGTGATGATAGTGCGAGTCACACATATGTTAGGATGAAAGAGAAAGCTTGTGAAGAGGTAGGGATTTACTCTATCATTCATAAGATGCCTGATGATATCTCACAAGATAAAATTTTAGAGACTATAGGAATGATGAATAAAAATCCAAATATAGATGGAATTTTAATACAACTCCCACTCCCAAAACATATAGATACAACAAAAGTACTCCAAGCTGTATGTGAAAAAAAAGATGTAGATGGTTTTCACCCATTTAATGTAGGGAAACTTGTACTAAATTTAGATACTTTCACACCTTGCACTCCTCTTGGTGTTATGAAATTGTTAAAAGCTTATAAGATTGAACCAAAAGGTTTAGATGTCTGCATCGTTGGAGCTAGCAATATCGTCGGAAAACCTATGATGAACCTTCTTTTAAATGCAAATGCATCTGTAGATATCTGCCACATATATACAAAAGAGTTAAAAGCTCATACAAAAAGAGCTGACCTTTTAATAGTAGGAGTAGGTAGAGCAAACTTAATAACCAAAGATATGGTAAAAGATGGTGCAATAGTAATAGATATAGGTATTAACCGTCTTGAAAATGGTAAGCTAGTAGGGGATGTTGCATATGATGAAGTTAGTCCAAAATGCTCATTTATAACACCTGTTCCTGGCGGAGTTGGTCCTATGACAATTGCCATGTTATTAGAAAATAGTATAAAAGCTGCAAGGAGCAGATAAGTATGTTAAAAAAAATTCTTGATTTTTCAAATAGTTGGACAGGCACAATAGTAATAGTCCTTTTTATAATATTTTTTATAGCACAAGCTTTTGTAATTCCTAGTGGTTCTATGAAAAGATCACAACTCATAGGAGATCATCTTTTTGTAAAGAAATTTGCTTATGGGTTACCTATACCTCATATTCCTTGGATAGAGGTTCCTGTTTTACCAGATTTTAATGGAAATGGTCACTTATGGGAAGGAGAGAGACCTAAAAGAGGTGATATAGTAGTTTTTAGATACCCCTTAAATGAAAAAACACACTTTGTAAAAAGATGTGTTGCAGTTGGTGGAGATATAATTGCAATTAGAGATAAAGTCCTCTTTCTAAAACCACATGAGGGAGATGAGTATATAAGAGAGAATTATCCAAAAGAGGATATTGTAGATATGAACGGGGTTTTATGGGTAAAAAATCCATACATGAAAAAGCACCCTGGAATCCAAATTGATGAGAGTATTACAAACAATGGCATCTACCCTCAACAAATTTTTAATTTCCCTCCAACTAAAGTTGAAGATGACCACTTTTTTATGATGGGTGATAACAGAGATCACTCAAATGATAGTAGATTTTGGGGACAAATCCCATATAGATTAGTTGAAGGGAAACCTTGGTTTATCTACTTTTCATGGGATGAAAACTATGAAATAAGATGGAGCAGAATTGGAAAGTTTGTAGATACAGTTGCAGATAGTAAAGAGTATATAGATTTAAATAGCTCCCTAGAGTAAGTTTATGAATACAACCGATGTTATAGATATAATCAGCATAATTTTAGCCCTTGCAATCGCAATAATAGGACATGAGATAATGCATGGTCTTGTAGCATACAAGTATGGAGACAACACGGCTAAAAACCAAAAGAGATTAAGCATAAATCCAATTGTACATATAGATCCAATAGGAACTATTTTGGTTCCTGCAATGCTTCATTTTTCAGGAGCTGGATTTCTTTTTGGCTGGGCAAAACCTGTACCTATAAATATAAAAACTGTCATAGAAAATGGAGGTTATAACGGTGCAATCGCTGTAAGTCTTGCAGGAATTGCTTTTAATTTTGCACTAGCTTTGATAGCTTCATTTATACTTATCTACCTTTCACCACCAAGCACACTTTTTAGCTATTTTATTCAAGCTTTTTTAACATATACTGTTATCTACAATGTAGTATTAGGCATCTTCAATCTCTTCCCAATTCCTCCACTTGATGGCTCACATGCACTTGCACATCTTTTTGCAAAGTTTGGAAATTATAGAGTTGAAGAGTTTTTTAGTAAAATTTCAAAATATGGTATGATATTTTTAATTATCATCATCGCAACCCCACTCTCAACAATTATATTTACACCAATACAACAGATAATAAGAGTTCTTTTACCATAAGTGTTACTCTTATATACACTTTATTAACTTTTCCAACTCTTTTGTCAATAAAACTTTTCAAATAACCAAAAATTGGTGTATCCTTATAAATAAGGAGTTTCTATGCACTATCAACATCTTACAAACTTTATAACCTCTCGTATAAGAGCGAATGATATTTTTGTACCTGCAACTATTTTATATCTGATTAAAAATGATGGCTGGGGTACAAAAGAGCAGATAGCTAGACTTATCTATATCTTTGAGTATAAACATGACTTAAAACATTATGAGACAATAGTTGAAAAGTTTGCATCTGTTATATTAGAAGATTATAGCATCATAAAAAAAGAGGATGAGATTTATAAACTTCGCACTTGGCCATTAACCCATAAAGAGATAAGTGACATCACAAAACAATGTTTAAAAGTCTCTAACGGATTTTTTTCAAATACAAACAACAATACCCAAGAGCAAAAAAAAGCAAGTTAATAAAAAAATTGCACTATAATCTATTAAAAAAATAGAGAGTAAAATGCACTTTAATTTAGACAAAGTAGATGGTAATGCAAGAGCTTGCACTATAAAAACAGCCTCTTCAACTATAAAAACACCTGTTTTTATGCCAGTTGGTACACAAGGATCGGTTAAAGCACTTGATAGTTTTGATATGACTGCTCATCTAAAAACAGATATAATTTTGGCAAACACTTATCATCTTTATCTCAGACCAACAGATAAAACTATAAAAGAGCTTGGTGGACTTCATAAGTTTGCTAACTATCCAAATAGTTTTTTAACAGATAGTGGAGGTTTTCAAGCTTTTTCACTCTCAAAAATGAGCAAACAAGATGATAACGGCATAACATTTAAAAGTCATATAGATGGTTCACTTCACTACTTTACACCTGAAAAAGTTTTAGATATTCAGTACAACTTAAACTCAGACATCATGATGGTTTTAGATGATCTTATAGCACTTCCAGCAATAAAACAGAGGATAGAGTTATCTATACAAAGAACAACTGCTTGGGCAAAAAAATCTATTTTATACCATAACAAACAAAAAGAAAAAGGCATCCACACTCACCAATCTCTTTTTGCGATAGTCCAAGGAGGCATAGATAAAGAGTTTAGAAAATTATCTGCAACACAGTTAACAGAGTTTAATTTTGATGGTTTTGCAATTGGTGGACTTAGTGTTGGTGAAGCAAACCAAGATATGTATGATACAGTAGAATTTACCACACCATTTTTACCAAAAGATAAACCAAGATACCTAATGGGAGTTGGAACACCAGAAGATTTAATTGAAAATATCGATAGAGGTATTGATATGTTTGATTGTGTTATGCCAACTAGAAATGCTAGAAATGGAACTCTATTTACATCCTTTGGAAAGATAAATATAAAAGGAGCACGCCATAAACTAAGCGATACGCCAATAGATGAAAAATGCTTATGTTACACTTGTAAAAATTATTCAAGAGGTTATATGAATCATCTTTTTAGAGCAGGTGAGCTTACATACTTTAGGTTAGCTAGTCTGCATAATTTGCACTACTATTTAACTTTGACAGCAGAGTCTAGAGAGGCTATCTTAAATAATAATTTTCAAGTTTTTAAAAAAGATTTTTATAATAAAAGAGATATTTCTTGAAAGAATTTTTTAAAGTTTGGTTTCCAATTCTTCTACTGATAATTGGACTTTTTTGGATAACTTCTAAGTTTATAAAACCCCCACCAAGTAAAACGCTAACAATTGCAACAGGAGATAAAAATGGAGTATATTTTGAGTATGCAAAAAGATATAAAAAACTACTCCAAGAGTATGGAGTAAGTCTAAAAATAATTGAAAGTGCAGGATCTTATGAGAGCCTTGAACTATTAAAAAAAGGGAAAGTCGACATCGGATTTGTCCAAGGTGGAGTAGCAAGTAAAGATGCATCTAATAGCTTGGAATCAATTGCTAGTATCTATTTTGAACCTTTATGGCTTTTTAAGAAAAAATCATATAAAAAAATTGAATATATAAGTGAACTTCAAAATCTTCATATATCTATAGGTTCAAAAGGAAGTGGAACAAATCTATTAGTTTCAAAAATCTTTGAAGCAAATGAGCTTACATTTAGTAATGATAAAATCAAATATTTAAATTTTACAGACTCCTATAAAGCTCTAAAAGAGTTAAAAATAGATGCTTTTTTCTCTGTTTTATCAGCCTCCTCTCCTATGATATTAGATATTTTAAAAGATACAAATTTTCAAGCTATCTCACTAAAAAGAGTTAAAGCTTACGAGGAGAAATTTCCTTATCTTCACTCTATAAAAATACCTGAAGGAGGAATAAGTCTAAAAGACAACATTCCAAAATCAAATATAACTCTTTTAGCTACAACTGCAAATTTACTTGTTTCAAAAAATGTTGATGATACATTGGTGCGACTTTTTGCAAAAATTGTAAAAATTGAAAACGATAGAAATGACGGTTTCCCTTCAACTAACTACCTTGAACTCCCAATAAATGAGCAAGCAAAATCTTATCTACTAAAAGGAGATAGCTTTTTAGAAAAAAATTTTCCATATTGGATCGCATCAAATATAGATAGATTTAAGATTATGCTAATTCCTATACTTACACTTTTGCTACCTCTTTTTAAAGGTTTTTTCCCAATATATAGATGGAGAATTCGCTCAAAAATTTACAGATGGTATAAAGAGCTAGATAAGCATGAAAAGATGTGGGAAAAACACAATTCACAAGATTTGACAAATAGTATAAGTGATATGAAAGATCTTCAAAATGAAATAAGAAATCAAGTTAATGTCCCTCTATCTTACAAAAATGAGTATTATATGTTAAAAACTCATGTTGATTTTGTACTTCAAAAAATGGAAAATAGAAAAAGTCTACTATCTTAAAACAAGGTTTATAGGTGAACCTATAAACCTTGTTATATAATATCTATAATTATATTTGTATCTGCATCTAAAGCGTACACTCCAGCATCTATAATTTCAGATAAACCAGAAGCTGTAGTATCATGTACCTGTCCTCCACTATCAGTAAACTGTATATCTTCAGCTTGGTCTGCTGTTAATTTTATTGTCAAATCTCCTGTAGTATTTCCAACTAAACTCTCAATCAAACTAGTAGTAAATTCAAACTCTATACTATTGTCTGCATTAAATCCACTACCCGCATTTAAATCAGTCAAATCTAATACTTCTATACCATTTGCCCCAATTGCTCCACCAAAATTATCACCATCGACTACTACAGTTGCACTTCCTGTTAGATTTACTATATCAACTCCTCCACTAGCATTTAATGTTGCAACATTTGAAAAATCAAGTGTAAATGTATCAGCTCCAGCAGCTCCATTTACTGTACCTATACCAGTTCCAACTACTATATCGTTTGTACCATTTGTTAGATTTATAGTTTCTACTGTAACATTTGTAGCATCACTTATACCTGCTGTTGTAATATTTAATATATCTACTCCACCTGCTGTATCTATTGCATCAGCAGAAGTTAAATTTAGAGCTTCTATATTGATAGTATCATTTTGCCCACTACCTATTATAGTGTCACTAGTGGCTGTGGTATTTATAGTTATTGACCCAAATACCGAGATATTTGATAAATCAGCATTTGAATCATCTGCATTTATAACAATATTTCCAGCTCCACTTACTGCATTTGTACCTAATATAGAGTCATCAACTGTTAAAGTACCACTTGCTACAGTTATAGTTCCTGTATTTCCAAAATCTCCACTAAAAGTAGAGTCAGCTGTAAACTCAACACTCTCATCACTCGCACCAACACCAATATCTGTTAAATCAATAGCTGAATCATTAGCTATAGTCACCTTAATCTTTCCAGCACCAGTAATACTTCCAGGACCATCTATCACACTTTGAATGATAGTATCAGCGATGCTAAGTTCTCCAGCACTCACTTCAATACTTTTAAATTTTGCCAAACTTCCACTAAAAGTAGATGTCGCCGTAAACTCTGCAATATTTGTCACCGATGCCCCTGTTGTTAGGACATTTGTAAAAAGATTAGAAGAGTTTGAATCAATTTGAACAGTCACACTACCTGCTCCAATAATATTATGAGTGCCAAGTACATCATCTGTAAGTGTTAATCTATTTGAACTATAGACTTCAATAGTATCTATATTTCCAAAATCACCAGTAAATTCAGAATTTGCTCTAAACTTAATTTCAGATGTCAAAGAAGTTGCAATTGTACTATAATCTTGTGATAAACTACCATATACATCGATAACAATCCCTCCACTTCCACTCACACTATTGCCCCCTAAAATACTCTCATCTACTGTAAAAGTTCCAGCCGTTACCTCTAAGTCTGCACTTCCTAAATTACCAGTAAATGTTACATTAGCATTTGATTTTGCATTTAAAGTTGTTATGATGGTTGATAAATCAGCAGTTGAAAGAGTATTAAGATTATCTACAACTACAGCTCCTGCTCCACTGATACTTTTTCCACTTAATTTACTTACATCTGCTGTTAATATTCCACCATTTACTGTAATTGTAGCATCACTTAAATCTCCTGTAAAAGTTGCAGTTGCACCATTCCATGTAGCTGTTTTAACTCCTGTTATTGTTGAAAGGTCTGCATTTAGAGTCCCATCAAGGTTTGTTATAGCTACAGATCCACTGTTTGTAATACTTTTACCACTTACGATACTTGCATCTGCTGTAAATGTTGTACTATTATCTACTGTCAATGCAACTGCTCCTAAATCACCAGTAAATGTTACATCTGTGTTTGATGTTGCTGTTACTGTTCCATCTATCAGTGATAAATCTGCATCTGCTTTTGTATCTAAATCTGTCACTTCTATCGTTCCACTGTTTGTTACACTTTTTCCATCTATCTTACCTATAGATATAGTTAAAGCTTTTCCACTATCTACTAAAATCTCATCTATATTTGTTGTATCTCCTGTATAAGTTATATCTTCTACAAACTGCATTGTTGTATTAACTCCAATTGCAACTAAACTTAAATCAACACTTGTTGTATCAGTTTTTATAACTAAACTTCCTGCTCCTGTAGCACTATTTGCATCTATTTGAGTATCAAGTAAAGTTAAAGTTTTTGTATTTGCAATATTATAAACATCAACATTGCCTAAGTCAACTTTTGCACTAAGATCAATTGTTTCAGCTAAATCAAGAGTTAAAGTTCCAGTATTTGAGACATTAGCTAAACTCTCCAATGTTACATCATTTACCGTTAGTGTCAAACCTCCACCACCAGTAACTAAAGTAAATCCAAGTGTTGTATCAGCTACACTCATAACTCCACTTGATATATTTAAAGTGTCAACATTTGTAAGATTTCCATTATATATTGCAGTTCCGCTCCAATCAGCATTTAGAGTTGTAGTCGTAATTGCTCCTAAATCAGCATTTAAAAAATCATCAAGATTATCTACAACTACAGCTCCTACACCACTAATACTTTTTCCACTTAGTTTACTTGCATCTGCTGTTAATGTCCCACTAGCCACCGTGACCGTAGCATCACTTAAATCTCCTATAAATATTCCTGTACCATCCCAAGTGGCAGTTTTTGTACCAGATATTGTTAATAAATCTGCATCTAATGTTCCATCAAGATTTGTAATATCTACCGTTCCACTGTTTGTGATACTCTTACCACTTACAATACCTGCATCTGCTGTAAATGTTGTACTGCCATTTACTGTTAATGCAACTGTTCCTAAATTTCCAATAAATGTTACATCTGTGTTTGATGTTGCTATTGCTGTTCCATCTATTAATGAAAGATCTGCATCTGTTTTTGTATCTAGATTTGTTATCTCTATTGTTCCATTGTTTGTTACAGTTTTACTATCTATCTTATCTATGGAAGTAGTTAAAGTTTGTCCACTGTCTACTAAAATTTGCGAGTTTCTAAAATCACCTGTAAAAGTTGAACTTGCAGTAAATTGTATAGTTTCTGTTCCACTTAAACTTAAGTTATTAAAATCTTGTGATGAATTACCATCAACTAAAACAACAATTGCACCAGCTCCTGTAGTAGCATTTGCACCTAAAATACTATCAGCTATAGTTAAAATACCTCCACTAACTTCTACAGAATTAAAATTTGTCAAATCTCCACTAAAAGTTGATGTTGCCGTAAACTCTGCAATATTTGCTCCTAGCGTTTGAATATTTGCAAATGCATCTGATGAGCTTGTATCTATTTGTACTTTTGTATTACCATTACCTGTGATAGTATATCCAGCTGCTCTATCATCAGTTAATGTTAAAGTTCTTCCACTATCTACACTAACACTATCTGCATTAGAAAAATCTCCTGTAAATGTTGAATCTGTTGTAAATTGTATAGTCTCATTTAGTGTTGCATTTATTGTATTAAAGTTTTGAGCTGAATCTCCATTAACTAAAACAACAATTGAACCAACACCTGTAACAGCATTTGCACCTAAAACATCATCTGTAACTGTAAAAGTTCCAGCTGTTACTTCTAGACTTGCAGTTGCTAAATCTCCTGTAAATGTTACATTACCATTTGATTTTGCATTTAAGGTTGTAGTTGTAATTGTTGATAAGTTAGCAGTTGAAAGAGTATCAAGGTTATCCACAACTACATTACCTGCCCCACTAATATTTTTTCCACTTAGTTTATTTACATCTGCTGTTAATGTTCCACTAGCTACTGTAACTGTAGCATCACTTAAATCTCCTATAAAAACTCCACTGTCTATATCCCATGTAACTGTTTTTGTGCCTGTTATTGTTGATAAGTCTGCATTTAGTGTTCCATCAAGATTTGTAATAGCTACTGTTCCGCTGTTTGTAATACTTTTTCCACTTACAACACTAGCATCTGCTGTAAATGTTGTACTACCATCTACTGTTAATGCAACTGTGCCTAAATTTCCTGTAAATGTTACATTTGTGTTTGATGTTGCTATTGTTGTTCCATCTATGAGTGATAGATCCGCATCTGTTTTTGTATCTAGGTTTGTTACCTCTATTGTTCCGCTGTTTGTTACAGTTTTAGAGTCTATCTTATCTATAGAGATAGTTAAAGTTTCTCCACCATCTACTAAAATCTCATCTATATTTGTTGTATCTCCTACATAAATAACACTACTTACAAACTGCATTGTTGTATTAACACCAACTGCAACATTTGTTAAATCAACATCAACAGAAGAGGTTTCTATAACCAAATCAAAAGTATCTCCTGTTACAACTTTACCAGTTACATCACTATCTTTGATGGTGAGTTTATTTGCGATGTTGTAAACATCTACTTTTACCAAGTTAGTATTCAGACTCAAATCAATCAAACTCACCAAATCCAATGTTATATCTCCACTACTACTTACATTTGAAAAATCAGTTGCTAAAGTTCCATTATCAACTTTTACAATTAATTTTCCTCCTGATGCACCTGTGATTGTGTTTGTTACCACTTGATTATCTGTTAATGTTAACTCATTTGTTCCAGCTATATCAAAACTATCTACTTTTGTAGTGGTTTCGCTACTCAAATCAACATCTGCATCTATTTGAGCTTTGATTGTCCCACTTGTTTTTATGATACTATCTACATCAAATTGGGCTTCATTATCTACTTTTACAACTATCTCTCCACCACCTTCAAGAGTGATATTTTGTGCTTGAGTATCTAATAGAGTTGCTGATTTTGTGTTGGCTATATCAAAAATATCTACTTTACTAATATCTTTTGCATCTAATAAAATATCATCATTTAGATCCAAAGTAAGTGTTCCTGTATTTGCAACTCCTGTAAAAGTTGTATCGAGTGATGTATCATCTACTTTAACTGTGAAATCACCTGCACCATCAACTATTTTTGTGCCAGTTTGTGCATCTGTAAGTGTTAAATCATTTGCTCCTGTTATCTCAAAACTATCTACTTGTGTAGTAACTTCAGCACTCAAATCAACACTTCCTTGTGCTGATGCCTTTATAGTTCCTGATGTTTTAGTTAAGTTTGTTAAATCAAAATCTACACTATTATTCATCACGATAAGCATCTCTCCACCACCGTCAAGTTCAGTTGTGCCTACTTGTTCATCATTGATAGTAAGAGTTTTTGTATTTGCGATATTAAAAGTATCTACTTTATCCATGTTACTAGCAGCTGTTAAATTAATATCATCTGCCAAATCCAAAGTAACCAAAGTAGCATTATCAACTCCAGATAAATCACTATCAAGTGAACTATCATCTACTTTTATAAGAACTCTACCACTGCCATCAACTATTTTTGTATCAACTAAGTCATCTGTTAGAGTAAGTATTTTTGAGTTTGCTATTGAGAATGTATCAACATTTGCCAAATCACTTCTTGCACTTAAATCAATACTCTCAGCCAAATCAAGAGTTAAAGCTCCTGTATTCGCAACATTTGTAATATCTACTAAAATAGCATCATTTACAATTATAGTTAATGCACCACTTCCTATAACCGAAGTTGAGCCAAGTATTGTATCAGCTACACTCATGATACCACCAGATATACTAAGAGTATCAACATTATCAAGATCTCCTGCATATGTTGCAGTTAGGCTATTCCAATCAACATTTAGAGTATCTGTTGTTAAGTTTGTAAAACTTGCATCTAATTTACTATCTAAGTTATTGACATTTAGTGTACCAGTTCCTGAAATTGTATCACCACTTATTTTAGTAGCATCTGCTTCCATAACAGTATTTACAACGATAGATGAAGCATCTGCTATTGTAGCACCATTATCAATTGTCATAACACCAGTACTTACCGTCAAATTTGATGTACTTAAATCTCCTGTAAATGTAGCATTCCCACTCCAATCAGCATTTACAACTCCTCCACTAATACTTGTTAAATCAATTGCAAAAGAGTTTTGTAAATTAGCAACATTTACAACTCCTGTATTTGTTATATCTACTCCATCAACTATCGTTGAGTTAACATTTAGAGTAACTCCCTCTACACTAACATTAGAATCTCGAAAATTTCCAGTAAATATAGAGTTGTTTGTTTTAAATATAATTGTCTCACTTGTTGCAGTAGTTAGAGCTAAATTTACAAAATCTTTACTTGAATTTGCTGTAACTTCTACATCTATACTACCAGCTCCAGTTATAATACTATCTCCAAGTTTTGTTTCAGTTATTGTCATCTTCCCTGCACTAATTGTTACACTTGTATCATTTAAATCTCCTATAAAATCATTGGTTGCACTATCCCATGTGGCTGTTTTTGTGCCTGTTATATTTGAAAAATCAGCATCTAGTGTACTATCTAAATCTGTTATATCAACTGTTCCACTATTTATAATATTTTCTGTACTTAAAAGTGATGCTTTAGCTTGTAGAGTTGCTCCACTATCTACTGTTTTAACTCCTATCCCATAATCAGCATTAGTACTCATGCCTAAAGTCAATGTTCCACTACTTACTGTTACATCAGCATTACCAAACTTACCTATAAAAGTAACTGTTGTATTTGAATCAACCTCTACATCTCCACCTATTGCCGAGATATCAGCATTTGCTTTTGTCTCCAAGTTTGTCACTTTTATAATTCCGTTATTTGTAGCACTTTTGCCATCTATTGTAGCGATTGTTGTAGTTAATGTTACAGTAGAGTCTACCTCAACAGTAGAGTCTACAAAATCACCACTAAATGTACTATCAGCTATAAACTTTATCGTTTCATTTGAAGGAGTGTCAAGAGCTAAATCTACAAAATTAGTACCTAAATCACCATCCACTTCAACTACTATAGAACCCGCTCCTGTAACACTTTTAGCTTCAACTTTATCTTCAGCTATTGTAAGTGTTATAGCATTATCTATAACAAAATTATCAATATTTGTAGTATCTCCTATGTAAGTGGCATCTCCTACAAATTGCATTGTAGTATTTAATCCACTTGCAACTAAACTTAAATCAACATTTGTTGTATCTGTTTTGATAACTAAACTTCCACCTCCTGTGGCACTGTTTGCATCTATTTGAGAATCAAGTAGAGTTAATGTTTCTGCACCTGCAACTATATAAGCATCAACATTGCCTAAATCAGTTTTTGTACTCAAATCAATTGTGTCAGCCAAATCAAGAGTTAATATTCCTGTATTTGCAACATTAGCTAAACTCTCTAATGTTCCATCATCTACTGTTAGTGTTAATGCTCCAGTTCCATTAACTGTTGTTAAGCCTAATGTTGTATCTGCTACAATCATAGTTCCACTTGATATACTTAAAATATCTACATTTGTAAGATTTCCTGTATATGCTGTAGCAGTTCCACTCCAATCAGTATTTATAGTTGTAGTTGTAAGAGTTGAAAAGTCCATGTTGGTTGTTGCATCAAGATTATTAACCGTTAGTATTCCAGTTCCACTTATAGTATCACCATCTACTTTAGAAGCATTTACAATCACTGTACCATCTACATTTATACTTGAAGCACCAGTTATAACTGCACTATCATCAATCGTCATAGTACCGCTAGATACAGTTAAATCTGCACTTCCAAGATTACCTGTAAATATAGCATCTCCACTCCAATCAGCATCTACATCTCCGCCAATAATTTTAGTCAAATCAATTGCAGTTGCACCTTCAAGATTTGTTATATCTGCTGTACCTGTATTTGTAACATCAACATTGTTAATTATATCCGCATCAACACTTAGTATAACTCCATCTATATTTACACTAGAATTTTGAAAGTTTCCAATAAATGTAGAGTTGTTTGTTTTAAATATAATTGTCTCATTTGATGGAGTATCAAGTTGTAAATTTGCAAAATCTTGATCTGAGTTTGCTGTAACTTCTACATCTATACTACCAGCTCCAGTTATCTCTGACTCGTCAAGTTTTGTTTCAGTTATAGTCATTTTTCCTGCACTAATTGTTACATCTGTACCATTTAATTCACCTGTAAAAATATCGATTGCACTATCCCATGTGGCTGTTTTTGTGTTATCTATATTTGAAAAATCAGCATCTAATGTACTATCTAAATCTGTTATATCAACTGTTCCACTATTTGATATCGTTTTATCACTCAAAAGTGCGGCTGTACCATTTAGAGTTGCTCCGACATTTATAGTTTTAGTCCCTGTACCATAGTCTGCATCATTTGTCATGCCAAGAGTTAGTGTATTTGAAATTACTGTTACATCTGCTACTCCAAACTTTCCACTAAAAATTACATCGCTGTTTGAATCTACCTCTACATCTCCATTTATAAGAGATATATCTGCATCTGTTTTAGTTTCAAGATTGGTTACTTTGATAGTTCCACTATTTGATACGGTAACTCCATCAGCAATTAGTGCTGTTGTTGTTAAAGTAACTCCACTTATAACCTCAACATAAGAGTCTACAAAATCACCACTAAAAGTAGAACTTCCTGTAAATCTTACCACTTCATTAGCTGAATCATCAAGAGTTAAGTTTGCAAAATTCGCATCTGAGTTTCCATTAACTTCAACTACAATAGATCCTGCTCCATTAACTGTTCTTGTCTCTCCTAATATATCATCTGTTACGGTTGTTGTACCATTTTGAATTTCAACCTTATTAATAGTTCCAAAATCCCCAGATGTAAAATCTCTAGTTTGAGTAAATATAGCAGTATTATCAGCTCCTGTTGTAGCAACACTCGATAAATCGGCATTGTCAGTCACAACATCTACATAAACACTACCAACTCCTGTGAGTGAGTTTAAGGCAGTTGCTTGGTCTGATGTTAGAGTAAGTATCTTGCCACTATTTACAACTATATCCTCAATACTATCAAGTGCAGTAACTCTTAAATCCATACTCTCTTTTATAATAAGTGTATCATTTCCACTGCTTCCATTTATAAGTGTTGGTGCACTGTCTAAGGCAATTGTATCTCCATATGGTGAGCCTGTTATACTATCAGCTCCATCTCCATCATTTATAGTTATTGAACCTGTAAAAGATGATGTATCTATACCACTTGCATCTAGTGTAGCTGTACCATCTGCTAAATTTATTGTCACATTTCCACTACCACTCAGTGTAAGATTTGATAAATCCTCTCCATTTTGAGCATTTATCACTACATTTCCAATATCACCTATATCTATCGTTTTACCATCTAACTTAGATGCATCTAATGTAAAAGTTCCTGCCGTTACATCAATTTTGTTAATACTTCCTAGATTATCACCACCAGCTAAAGTAAGTGTTGAGGCTACTATCATTATAAGCCCATTTGTAAGTGAGTTTGTTATATTTGCATAGTTATTGTTAGCACTTGTACCTGCTGTAAAAGTCACTTTGCCAGCTCCTACAAAATCTAAAGTTTGATTATTTAGTTTTGCACTATTTATAGTCGCATCATTTACATCTACATCAACTATATCTATGTTGTTATAGTCTATATTTGCTAGATTTAAATTATTTGCATTTAATTTAAGTGTATCAACTCCACTTATTGCATCTATAGTATCTATCTCACTATCTATTGTTATAACATTATCACCACTATTTCCACTGATATTTAAAGCCACACTATGGTTACTTACATCTACATTTGTATCTGCACTACCATCTAATACCACATTTTCAAGATTGCTCAAAGAGTTACTTAAAGTTAGTGTATCACCATTTGCTGTAGAGGTAAAATGAAGTGTATCATCTCCACCACCAGCATCAATAGCTTTCAGATTTGCAGTTGCATCTACATAAATATTATCCCCATTGGCTGAAGCTATGAAAGTTTCTACCTCTGTTATAGTATCTGTATTTACTCCATCACTTACACTATCTATTGAACCAAATGTAATATTTAAAGCACTCTCTAAGCTATAATCTACACTATCACTACTCCCACCACCATCAATCTCAATACCTGTAACATCCCCACTAAAACTATCTACATAACTTGAACCTATTAATTTTTCAATAGATGAAAAATTATCAATAGCTCCACCACCATCATTTGTAGCTTGATTATTGGTTAAGTCTATCGTTACACTATTTGTTGCATTGTCATATGAAAGTGTATCATTTCCACTTTCACCTCTAAACTCATTTACTTCAGCTGCTTGACCTCTAAATATATCATCATTTGATGAACCTATAACATTTTCAATACTTGTAAGTGTATCTACTCCTACTCCACTACCACTATCATCTCTTAAATTTATATCAACTGCATTAGCACCACTATAATCAACCCAATCACTACCATCTCCACCATTTAAAATATTTGTACCAATTCCACCACTTAGAGTATCATCTCCACTTTTACCTTCAAGGCTATTATCTTCACTATCTCCTCTTATAATGTCGTTTCCAGCTGTACCTATAACATTTTCAACATTTTTAAGTGTAGTTGTACCAGTTGTAACATTTGTAGAGCCCTCTAGTGTCAAATCAATAGCCACACCAGTTGAAAAATCAACTGTATCACTAGCACCACCACCATCTATCACATCTGTACCTCCAGATATGATAAAAGTATCATCTCCACCATTTCCTAAAAGCTCATTTACACCAACTCCACCACTTAAAGTATCTTTTCCAGCTCCACCCTCTAAATAATCATCTCCACCATTTCCATAAAGTGTATCATCTCCACCATTTCCAACTAAGCTATTAGATAGTCCATCACCATAAGCTATATCATTTGCGATTCCAAATTTAATATGCTCAATAGCCGTTAGAGTATCTACACCATAACCCGATGCACTCCCAGCTGTTAAATCTACTGTAACATCGTTGCTTGCTTCATCATAAAATGCCCAATCATCTAACCCAGCTCCACCATCAAGAGTATTTGTTCCACTATTTCCTATAAGAGTATCAGCTCCCACTCCACCACTTAAAGTATCATCTCCCTCATTCCCTTTTAATATATCATTACCACCGTTACCAACTAAAATATTATCAAATACATTTCCAGTCACATCATCATTACCTAATCCACCATCTACATTTTCAATTCGTAAAACTGTCTGTGTATTTGAATCATATGTAAGATTATCTATAGTGTTTGAGATATTTACTACTGTATCAACATCAGCTAAAACTATCTTATCAACTCCAACCCCACCATCAATATAATCTTCTCCTGCTGTAATATTTAATATATCATCTCCATCACCACTAATTAGAGTATTTGTATTTGCATCTCCTGTAAAAGTATCATTTTTAGTTGTACCTATTAAATTTTCAATATTTGATAAATTTTCAATATTGCCAAATGCATCTACTGAAACTCCATTTACTATAGCCTCTACTCCTAATGTACCTTCAGAAAATACAACCGTATCCTCATCAGCTCCACCGTCTATTACATCAACTCCTTCATCACTATAAAGAGTGTCATTTCCAGCTCCTCCTCCTAAAGTATCAGCTCCAACTTCTCCAAAAAGTATATCATCACCTAATCCACCTTCTAATATATCATCATCATCTCCACCATAAAGTGTATCTCTGTTTCCATCACCATAAAGTCTATCAGCTCCACTATCTCCAAAGATAGTATCATCATTATCACCACCACGAATTATATCTACACCATCTCCACCACGTGCATAATCTGCACCACTTCCAGCATCAATATCATCATCTCCACCCCAACCGTAAATAATATCATCTCCATCATAAGTGGAAATAACATTATCATTATCATCAAAACTTATAGTATCGTTATAAGTACCATAATTTTTTGTGTAAATATTTTCAAAATCAGCCCCTTTTACATCCGCTTTTGCAATAAAATCAGTATCGCCAGTTGCATCTGTAAACTCATAAAAATCATAAATAACCCCATCAACAGTTTTTGAAGTTGTAGTTGTAAAATTTCCACTTAAATCTTTAATCTGAAAATTTATTCCATTATTTGCTGTACCCCAATGTGTTTCCAATCTATCAACACCAGCCCCACCAATCATCGTATCTGATCCACTAGAGTTAATAAACCTATCATTTCCATCACCTAAAACGATAATATCGTCACCATCTTTTGCATAAACTTCATCATTTCCACCATTCATTAAAAAGATATTATCCCCATCAGTTCCATCAACATTTTCACCTGCACTCCCACCTATGATATTTTCAAAATTACTTGTATTTTTATCAAAATTTAATTCAAATGTTGCCCCACCTAAACTAACTTTCTCTAAACCAAGCCAATCATTCCCATCTCCTCCATCAACTTCATCTAAACCATCTGATAAATAGATAGTATCATCCCCACCATTACCAAAAAGTTTATCACCATTTATACTACCACTTAAAGTATCTGCATAATTTGAGCCTTGAACTTGCTCTATTGAGATTAAAGTATCTGAAGTTCCATAACCATCATTTATAACACTGTTTATAGACAAATCAACTTCTATATTTTGTGTATAATCATCTTCACCATAAAGATTATCAAAAGCTACTGTATCTACCTCATCTCCACCATTTATAATATCTACACCTTTACCACCATAGAGTGTATCATTTTGCTCTCCACCTTGAAGATTGTCATCTCCATCTCCTCCAACTAAAATATCTTCATTTTCGCCACCTTGAAGTAGATCATCTCCATCACGACCATTTAAAAAATCTTGACCATTATTACCTCTAATAATATTATTCTCAACATCTCCTTGCAGTATATCATCTCCATTATTTCCAGAAATATTTTCAATATTTGTTATAGAATTTAATTCCTCATTTCCATAACCATCATCAAAAACATCACCACCAGCCAAATCAACATTAACAGCACCCCACCCAAATCCTATTCCATCACTACCATCTCCACCATCATAACTATCTATTCCATCTCCACCATTTAAAGCATCATTTCCATCTCCACCTATTAAAGTATCATCTCCATCTCCGCCATAAATTGCATCACTGCCTAAACCACCATCAAGAGTATTATCTTGTGTATCTCCAAAAATATCATCATTATAATTGGATCCAATAACATTTTCCACATCAGTGATAGAAGCTATTCCAGTTGTAACATTACTATTATCAAGACGAACATAAATATCAGTAGTATTATCAGCAAAACTGATTGTATCTCCATTAATCTCATTATCTTCACCACCAACTATAACATCATTACCACCACTAGCGATTAAAAGATCATCTCCACCATTTCCTAAAATGGTATTTTCATTAGCATCACCTTTTATAGTGTCACCAAATTTTGATCCTATGATATCTTCTATATTTACAACTACATCTTGTGTACCATACCCATCATTTATAACCTCAGCACCTCTACTACCATCCAAATAAACTTCAACACCACTATCTATACTATCTTCATCAAAGCTAAGAATATCATTGTCACCAGTACCACCATCTATCGTGTCAGCACCCTCTTGTCCTTTGATAATATCATTTCCACCATCTCCAAAAAGAACATCATCTCCTATACCACCCCAAAGTGTATCATTATCTCCTCTAGCATAAAAAGTATCATCATAGCTGTTCCCACCAATTGCACTACCATCAAACCCTTTTAAAATATCAACTTCATTTGTTGCACGAATGATTTCTATATGATCTTTTAATCTATCTACTCCTTCACTACCAGCACTTATATCTCCAAAATTATCAGCCGATCCATCTCTTAGAGTTGCAACTATTCCACTTATTTTATATGCATAACTTAAAGTATCACTTCCTAATCCACCAGTTATTGTATCATTTCCACTTCCTGTAAAAAAAGTATCATCTCCACTCTCTCCAAAAAGCTCATTTGCCCCAGAGATTCCAAAGATTGTATCTCCATCATCTCCACCATAAACTATATCTGTACCACTACCTGCACTAAGAGTATCAATTCCAGCTTCACCTTCTATAACATCATCACCTTCTTTTGCATCTATAACATCAGCTCCCTCACCACCAACTAAAGTATTTGAGAGAGTATTTCCATAAAGGGTATCATCAAACCCAGTTGCTATGATTTTTTCTATATTTGAGACTCTATCTTCAACTGCAACTGTAGCATTTTGATATCCATCATCACTGATAGTTCCAGAGGCCAAATCAACTATAACTCTGTTTGTAGCAAGATTAAAATCAAGCACATCAGCCCCATCTCCTCCATCAAATATATCTTTACCTTGTGAAGCTATAAGTGTGTCATCTCCATCATATCCATCAAGTGTATTATCTATAAGAAAATTATCATCACCTTTGATAATATCATCATTTTTACTTCCTTTGACATTTTCTATATTTATAGTTGTATCAAAGTTTGAAGCATTTGCTAACTCTTCTACTCTTGTATTTGAAAGATCTGCATTTATCTCAGTTGTATCACTTATATAGCTATAATCAGCCCAGTCATTATCAGCTCCTCCATCTAAGCTATCACCATCAAGTCCACCTTGTAAAAAATCTTCTCCATTTTCTCCCATGAGAGTATCAATACCACCAAGACCTTTTATAGTATCACTTCCATCATCACCTTTTAGAGTATTAACTCCGCTATCGCCTATGATAGTATCATCATAAATTGAGCCTAAAATATCTTGGATATTGCTAACACTATCAGCTCCCTCACCAGTTACAATAGAGTTTGAAAGATCAGCTTTTATGGCTGAACTAGAGTTTTTATAATCCAAAACATTGTTACTTCCCGCTTCTCCATCAATGATATCATCACCAGCTCCACCACTAAAAGTATCATTACCAGCTCCACCACTAAGAGTATCACTTCCACCTTTACCACTTAGTGTATCATCAGATGCTCCTCCACTTATAGAGTTATCTGCATTATCACCTATGATAATATCAACTTGATCAGTTCCTATGATATTTTCAACACTATCTACAAACTCTCTATTTCCAAAACCATCATTTTGTACTCTATAAGTTGTATCAGTACCATCTGTTTGAGTAGCCAAAAGGTTCACTTCTATCCCATTGGTTGCTTGTGAAAAGTCAATAGTATCAACCCCATCTTCACCAATAAGCCTATCAGCCCCCTCTAATCCTATAAGTGTATCATTTCCACTTCCAGCCATTATAGTATTTACACCAAATGAGCCTTCCAACACATCACTCCCAGCACTTCCTACTATATTTTCAATACTTAAAAGATTGTCTGTTGTAGCTTGTGAATCAAGAGCTGTTCCTACATTGCCATTTACATCATTATCATCACTATCAAGATCTACTGTTACACTGTAGCTATATCCACTATAATCAACCGTATCTTCATCAGCTCCACCATCTAAGATATCACTTCCTAAACTTCCCTTTAGTGTATCGTTTCCACTCTCAGTCTCAATCTTATTTGCACTAGAATTTCCTATAACTATATCTATACCACTTGAACCTAGATAGTTTTCAATTCCACTTATACTATCTTCTAATGCTCCAGCGATACTAACATCTCCACTATCAAGGTTTGCATCTATTATGTTTGTTTCATATGAGTAATCAATCAAATCAGCAGTTCCAGCATTTCCATATATAGTATCTTCGCCTGCTCCTCCTCTAAAAGTATCATCTCCCGTTCCGCCACGAAGTGTATCATCACCACCTTCACCATAAAGTGTATCGTTATCTGCTCCACCTTGTAAGTTATTTGCTTTGTTATCACCTCTTATAAAGTCCGTAGCATCTGAGCCTATAATATTTTCAATGTTACTTATAGTGTCATTTCCATAATCTACATGAATGAGTTGAGCGGTTGTGAGTGCTAAATCAACTGTGATTCCATCTGCATCACTAAGAGTTAACTCTGAATAATCAAGTAAATCACTCTCACCTGCTCCACCATCGATAATATCATCACCACTTCCTGCGATAACAGTATCATCCCCTGCTCCACCTTTTAAAGTATTAACACCTAAATCACCTTTAATAGTGTCATCTCCACTACCACCTGTTATATTTTCAAGATCATATAGATTGTCATACCCTATATCAGCTCCAGTTGCAAAAGCATCTGTCAATGATACACTAACCGATGAGATTTCACTACTATAATCTACAGTATCATTATCAACTCCACCATAAATCTTATCATTGTCAGCTCCACCAATTAAAGTATCATCTCCATCTCCACCCAACAATGTATCTTCACCAGCTCCACCTTCAATCCAGTCATCACCTATATTTCCTAAAAGTGTATCACTATCATCATCTCCATAAATTTGATCATCATCAGCTCCACCATCTATAAAATCATCACCTTTACCGCCTCGTAGATTATCAGCTCCTGCTCCTCCATCTATAACATCATCTCCATCTGCTCCTAAGATTGTATCATTTCCATCATTTCCAGATAAGATATTTCTAAAAGAGTCACCAGTGATTGTATCATCTTGGTTTGAGCCTATTATATTTTCGATATTAACTATATTTTGAGTATCAGCTCCTATAGTTACAACAGATGTAGATGCCCCATCTAATGTCACTTCCACACCAGCTACTGAAGTAGTGCTATAATCTACACTATCAACTCCATCTCCTCCATCTATATCATCATCTGCATATCCATCTGCTTGTAAAAAGATATCATCACCAGCTCCACCTTCTAAGATATCTCCACCAGCTCCACCTATTAATGTATCAGCTCCATCTCCACCAGCGATATAATCAACTCCATCTCCACCATCTATGGTATCATCTCCACCAAGACCTAAAAGAGTATTCTCATTTACATCTCCCGTGATTTCGTCATCTCCTATTTGTGAACCTGTGATATTTTCAATAGAGGTTAATATATCTGTATCAGCTCCTATAGTTACACTTGAGGTAGTTGCAACAATTTGACCCTCATCACTATAATCAGCCGTATCACTTCCTTCTCCTCCAAGAAGTTGGTCATCTCCACCAAGTCCACTTAAAGTATCATCACCATCTCCACCAATTAGAGTATTTGAGACATTTGAACCTTTTATAGTATCACTAGCATCTCCACCTATAACATTTTCAATACCATATAATTTATCTATATCAGTGCTATTTGCCACGGCTGCATCTGAAGTAGATAAATCTACATTGATACTTTGAGTTTGTAAGTAAGCATAACTAACTGTATCATCTGTACTATTATCAACCGCACTATCACCACCATAGATAAAATCAGCTCCCGCTTCACCAGATAATGTATCAGCTCCATCTTTCCCCATAAGAGTATTATCATCACTATTTCCAGCAATCGTATCATCTCCACTTGTACCTATAACATTTTCGATATTTATAACACTATCACTATCACCACCATTTATATTTACACTAGAAACTACTCCATCAGCTAAATCTACCTCAATTTGATTAACTACACCAAGTGCGCTATAATCAATAGTATCACTATCAGCTCCACCATCGATATCATCACTCCCATCATTTGCATCTGTGGTTATAAATGTATCAGCTCCTGCATCTCCTTCTAATGTATCAGCTCCACTCTCTCCTTGTAGTGTATCATCTCCATTACCACCTCTTAAAGTATCATCTCCATCTCTACCAAAAAGTATATCATCTCCACCCATGCCTTCAAGCAAATTTGAAGAGGAGTTTCCTCTAATTAAATCATCTTCACTATTTGAGCCTATGACATTCTCTATGCCATAAAGTTTATCACTTCCTTGGTCATCACTACTAGCACTTCCTTCACTATTTCCATCAGCCAAATCTACACTCATAGACTTTAAAGCTAAGCTATAATCAGCAGTATCTATACCACTATCAGCACTCTCATCTCCACCATAAAGCTTATCATCTCCAGCTCCACCTTTTAAAATATCATCCCCACTCTCTCCACGAATGATATCAGCTCCATCTCCACCATCTAAGATATCATTTCCAACTCCACCATAAAGCTCATCATTATCGCTATTACCATAAAGTTCATCATCTCCATCATCTCCTCTTAAAAGATCATTTCCACTTCCACCATAAAGTTTATCACTATCAGCTCCACCATATAAACTATCTTCGTTTAATTCACCTTTAAGTGTATCAGCTCCACTTCCACCTTCTAAGATATTTTTATTATCATCTCCACTTAAAGTATCATCTCCACTACCACCTGTAATATTTTCAACATTTTTAATAGTATGAATATTTGCATCACTTGTTACTACAACATCAGTTGTACCATCTAAATCAAGAGTAACACTATCAATAAGAGAAGAGTAATCAACTCTATCGTTGCTTCCAAGTCCACCATCTATAACATCACCTAAAAAGCTATTACCGATAAAAAGATCATTCCCCTCTCCACCTATTAATCTATCAGCACCAAGTCCACCATCTATAACATCATTTCCAAGATTTCCATCAATTATATTAACTTCATCATCACCTGTTAATGTATCTGCATTAGTAGAGCCTATGATATTTTCAAAATTTAAGATAGTATCACTTCCATCACCAGTTGAAAGTTCTGTATCTAAGTTTGCTGTTACACTTGATGTTGAGTTTAAAAAACTAACACTATCTTCACCAACTCCTCCATCAAGAGTATTATCAGAGCTATCTCCTTGGATAGTATCATTGTTAGAAGAACCTAAAATATTTTCAAAACCTTCAATCGTATCAACTCCATCACCTGTATTTTGAGCCGTTATATCTTTTAAATTTATACTTATATTGTTACTTGAATTCTCAAAACTTACAGTATCTTCACCCAAACTACCCTCTAACTTATCATTACCCAAACCACCTTCAATAGTATCATCTCCATCGTTTCCTATCAAAGTATTTGATAAACTATCTCCTTGCAAAGTATCATTTAGGCTTCCACCTTTTACATTTTCAATATTTACAATTGTGTCATTGTCGCCATCTTCTATAATTACAGTTGTATTGATACTCTCTTTTAACTCTAACTCTATAGCTTTATTAACAGCAGATAAATCTATAGTATCACTACCTAGCCCACCATCAAGAGTATCACTTCCATCGTTTATATCTGTTGTGATAAAGGTATCATTTCCACTATTTGCTTCTATCTTATTTTCAGAACTATCTCCTATAAATGTATCATCTTTTGTAGAGCCTATGATATTTTGTATATTTACTAAAGTATCACTACCTTCACTATCACCTATATATTGAGAAACACTCTGTGACAAATCAACATTAACACTATTTGTAGAGGAGCTATAATCTACACTATTTTCTCCAAGCCCTCCATCAAGTAAATCATCTCCACCATTTCCACTTAGTGTATCATCTCCTAAGCCACCATCAAGTGTATCATCTCCTAAGCCACCTTTTAAAGTATCATCTCCCAAGCTACCATCAAGATAGTTACTGTTTAAATCACCAACGATGCTATCATCTGATGATGAACCTATAACATTTTCTATATTTTTTAAAGTATCATCTGCTTCATTAACAATTGATACAGTTGCATTTGAGCTACTGTTTAATGTTAAAGATATAGCATTTGAACTACTACTGTAATCTACCATGTCACCAAAAGATGCCCCACCATCAAAAACATCCGCACCCAAACCACTTAAAAAGAGATCATCACCCTCATCTCCTCTTAATGTATCATCACCATCTCCACCTTCTAGTGTATCATCACCATCATTACCACTGATTATATTGTCACCATCATTTCCAATTAGTGTATCAGTTTGCAAAGAGCCTGTTAGATTTTCTATGTTTAAAATGGTGTCTAATCCATCATTTGTATTTTGTGCTGTAGTTAGAGATAAATCAACATTAACTCCTAAAGATGCATCTTTATAAGTTATAGTATCATCTCCTCCTGCTCCATCTATAACATTATCACCACTACTACCTTGGAGTGTATCATTTTGTGCAGAGCCTGTTAAATTTTCTATATTTAAAATTGTATCAAAGCCTGTTGATGTACCTGTATTTTGTTCGATATTTTCTCTCAAACTCACATCTATAGAGGTTGTAGCATTTTGATAAGTGATAGTATCAATTCCAACTCCACCATCAACTCTATCATCTCCCAAATCTCCAAAAAGTGTATCATCTCCACTCTCTCCAAAAAGTGTGTCATCTCCAACATCTCCGCTTAAAGTATCATCTCCAACTCCACCCAAAAGCAGATCATCTCCACCTCTACCAAGAAGTGTATCATCTCCATCATCTCCTAAAAGATTATTCGAACTGTTATCTCCAACGATATTATCATTAACTTTTGAGCCAATAACATTTTGAATATTTCTTATACTATCACTATCTCCTCCATCAACTGTTACAGATGTAAAAGTTGCTTCATCTAGTGTAAGTGAGATAGAGCTATTTAAGCTTGAATAATCAACACTATTTACACCACTTCCTCCATCAACTGTATCAGCACCATCATTTGCATCTGTTGCTTTAAAGGTATCATCTCCACTCTCTCCAAAAAGATTATCATCACCATCTTTTCCAATGATTAAATCATCTCCATCTCTACCAAAAATTGTATTGATATTATCATCCCCTATGAGTGTATCATCATAGTTTGAAGCAATAATATTTTCAATATTTATCAATGTGTCACTATCCTCACCACCACCGATATTTTGTTCACTGCTTTGAGATAGATCAACATTAATACTATTTGTAGCCAAGCTATAATCAACACTATCTTCACCAGCTCCACCATCAAGATAATCATCTCCACTAGAACCTGATAGTGTATCATCTCCCAAAAAGCCTAAAAGCTTATTATCAAAATTATCACCACTTATTGTGTCATTTAGACTACTACCTGTGATATTTTCAATATTTCGTATAGTGTCGTTATCTCCACCATTTACATTTACAGTAGAGAAGCTTGTACCTGATAATTTTATATCTATCTCTTTGGCTGTTAAACTATAATCAACAGTATCCAAAGACCCAGCTCCCCCATCTATCCTATCACTACCATCAGTTGCTATGATTAAATCATCTCCATCATAAGCATCTATTATATTTGTACCCGCATCTCCTCTAAGTGTATCACCATAAAGAGAACCTATAATATTTTCAAAATTTAAAAGAGTATCAACACCATAGTTTGTATCTTGTGCATTTGTATCTGCTAAATTGATACTAATACCACTATTTGCACCAAGATAACTTACACTATCATTGCCATCTCTACCATCAAGGATATTATCACCACTACTACCCTCTATGGTATCATTTTGGTTAGAGCCAATAACATTGTCGATATTTATAACTTTATCATCTCCCTCACCGCTATCTTGTTGGTTGGAGTTACTTATATTTATATTTATCTCACCTAAAGAGTCTTCAAATGTAAGGGTATTAACACCGCTTCCACCATCTATAAAATCATCTCCACTTCCTCCACTAAGAGTATCATCACCAGCATCTCCTCTTAATGTATCATCTCCAGCTTCACCTTTTAAAGTATCATCACCATCTCCACCTTCAAGCAAGTCATCACCATCTCCACCAAGAAGAGTATCATCTCCACCCTCTCCTTTTAATGTATCATCTCCGCCTCTACCATCGATATAATCATCTGCGATATTACCCACAAGTATATTATTTTGATCATCTCCTATGATTGTATTTTCAGAGATAGACCCAATAACATTCTCTATACTTCTAAGTGTATCTGTATCTCCGCCATTAACTACAATTGTACCATCACCCAAATCATTTAAATTTACAGAAATTGTTTCACTTAATCTAGAAAAATCAGCCGTATCATAACCACTTCCACCCTCTAATAAATCTGTACCATCATCTTTATTAGTAGCTATAAACCAATCATCTCCAGCTCCACCATAAAGAGTGTCATCTCCATCATTTGCCTCAAATGTATCATCTCCAATACCACCACTTAAGATATTTTTCTCACTACTTCCTTTTAGAGTATCATCAAAGAAAGAGCCTAAAATATCCTCTACATTTTTTATGCTATCACTACCCTCTGCCAAACTTATAAACTGTTCACTCTCACTGCTTAAATCTACACTAACTCCAGTTGTAGTAGTAGAAAAATCCAATATATCTCTCTCTCCAGCTCCACCATCTATGGTATCATTTCCAATACCACCATAGAGTGTATCATCACCTACTCCACCATCAAGTGTGTCATCACCACTACCACCACTTAAAAAATCATTTTCACTACCACCCAAAAGATAATCATCTCCACCTGCTCCAAAAAATGTATCTTCACCACCATTTCCCTCTAAAGTGTTTGAAAAAAGATCACCACTAATTGTATCTCCTAGTGTTCCACCTTTTATATTTTCAACATTTCTTATAACATCATTATCTCCACCATCTATATAGACAGTTGCATTATTTGAGCTATCTAAAGTGAGTTCAATCTTATTGTTTAAAGCACTATAATCAATTGTATCACCACTACCACCTTCACCATCAATAGTATCTACACCATCATCTGCATCACCTATTATTGTGTCGTTTCCAACTCCACCTTTTAAAAGATCATTACCAGCTGTTGTGATAAGTGTGTCATCACCACCTTTTGCATCAATGATATTTGTAGCTGTATCACCTTTTAGTGTATCATCATAACCACTTCCTGTAAGGTTTTCAAATCCTACTATCGTATCTTCTCCATCACTTTTAGTATCTTGAATACCAACGATAGAGAGTGAAACATCAACTCCGCCACTTGCATCTATAAAACTAACTGTATCAACTCCAGCTCCACCTTGAAGTAAGTTATCAGCACTATTTCCCTCAATTGTGTCATTAAAATCACTACCTGTAATATTTTCAATACTTTTAAGTGTATCTAACCCTGAAGAGCTACCTGTATTTTGTTGGTTCTCATCTCTTAAACTCACATCTACTGAACTTGTAGCTTGATTGTAAAAAACTGTATCTAATCCTAAACCACCATCAATAATATCATCACCAGCTCCTCCTGTTAATGTATCATCACCATCTCTACCATATAGAGAGTCATCACCATCTCCTCCGATTAATGAATCATCACCAAGTCCCCCATCAAGAAAATCACTATTTTCTCTACCATCAAGTGTATCATCCCCTGCATTTCCTACAAAAGTATTCTCTTTTATATCACCATCTAAGATATCATCAAATGATGAACCTATAATATTTTCAACATTTTTAACACTATCTCCATCAACTAAAGAAAAATTCTCTGCATCTAATGAACCTGTGACTAAAGATAAAGAGCTTGAAAAATCAAGAGTATCACTACCTACTCCACCATCAATCTCATCACTACCCAAACTTTGAAAGATTGTATCATCACCAAGTCCACCAAGTATAGTATCATCCCCAGCTCCACCATCTAAAAGATCATCTCCAACCCCTGCTAAAAGTAAATCACTGCCATCATTACCTTCTAAAGTATCATCACCAACTGAACCTTCTAAAGTATCCTCACCAGCTCCACCTTTTAAAATATCATCACCACTTAAACCAGATAAAACATTGTTACTGTCATCTCCAATTAAAATATCAGAAAATGCTGACCCTTTTATATCTTCAAAACCCAATATAGTATCCATGCCATCAAATGAGGTATCTTGAGCAGTAGTTTTAGTTAAATCTACAGTAATAGAGCCTTGTGCATTTTCAAAACTTAAAAGATCTCTATCTCCTAACCCTGCATCTAAGATATTGTCTCCTGCACTACCTTCTATCGTATCATTAAAAGAGGTTCCTATAACATTTTCAATATCTATAATAGTATCAACACCTTCACCACTAGCCTCACCACTTCTTAAATTGATATCTAAAGAAGCTGTAGAAGCTTGATAATCTACACTATCAATCCCCAAACCACCATCAATAATATCATCACCTAATCCCCCACTTAAAGTATCATCTCCACTTCCACCAAAGAGATTATCAGCTCCATCATCTCCAAAAAGAGTATCAGCACCTAATCCTCCATCTAAAGTATCATCTCCACCATTTGCTTTTAAAAAATCATCTCCACCATTTCCAATAAGAGTATTAACACTATCTTCACCAATTAAAGAGTCATTATAACTAGAGCCTATAACATTTTCAATACTTAAAAATGTATCAACTCCAGCTGTTGTACTATTTTGAACACTACCAGCTGAGAGATCAATTGTTACTCCACCACTTGCAAAGCTATAATCAGCACTATCACTTCCTTCACCTCCATCAAGTGTATCATCTCCATCTCCACCAGAGAGTGTATCATCTCCATCTCCTGCAACAAGTAGATCATCACCTCCCTTGCCTGATAAAAAATCATCTCCACCATTTCCATAAATTTTATTTTGATTATTATCACCAATTAGAGTATCTTTTGCGTTCGTTGCTATAATATTCTCAATACCACTAAGTGCATCACTCCCCTCACCAAGTGAGACTCCAGAGCTAAGATCTACACTTATACTATTTGAAACTAAGCTATAATCAACACTATCTTCACCAGCTCCACCACTAAGTATATCATCTCCAAGTCCTCCACGAAGTGTATCATCACCCTCATCTCCACTTAAAAAATCATCACCCTCATCTCCACTTAAAAAATCATCCCCTTCATTTCCATAAAGTGTATCATCTCCCTCTCTTGCAGATATTGTATCATCTCCTAAAAGCCCCGTTAATTTATTCTCTTTAGCATCTCCTATAAGCTCATCATCATATGCTGATGCTATAACATTTTCTATACTTATAAAACTATCTTGATCTATATCTGCACCAGTTGCACTATTGGTACTTAAATTTACAAAAACTTCAGCTGTTTTTGAAGCATAATTAATCGTATCAATGCCTTCACCACCATCAATAAAATCATCTCCTGCTCCTCCAATGATTATATCTTCTCCAAAGCCTCCTTGTACATTATCATCACCTGCTCCACCTTCTAAGGTATCATCACCTTTTGCACCTTTGAGTATATTGCTACCACCATCTCCTACTATCGTATCATCACTATCTCCACCAGATATATTTTGAATATCTTCAAGTATATCACTAGAGCCATACCCATCATTTGAAGCACTATTTGTAAGCAAAGATACTTCAACTCTTCCAGAAGAATTTTCATAACTAACACTATTTACACCACTACCACCTTTAAGAACATCATCACCTGCTCCACCTTCTAAGGTATCGTCTCCATCACTCCCATCGATGATATTATCACTACTATTTCCTATCAATGTATCATCAAAATTACTTCCACTTAAATTCTCAAGATTACTCAAAGTATCAACTCCACCACCTTGCGTATCTTGTGCTTCACTTAAACTTAAATTAACACTAACTCCACTTCCAGAAAAACTATAATCAATATCATCTATACCCTCTCCACCATCGAGTATATCATCACCACCTCTTCCATCAAGAGTATCATTACCAGCTCCTCCATAAAGGGCATTATTCTCACTATTTCCTTTTAATGTATCATCAAACTGAGAGCCAATCACACCCTCTATACTTACAAAAGTATCTCTACCCTCACCTGCACCTATATCTTTTTCACCTGCACTAAAAAGATCTA
>JAMOMC010000181.1 GCA_027068765.1 Campylobacterales bacterium | reverse complement strand
TTTAAGTGGTGTTGCTGGAATTGATATGAGAGTTGTATTGTTATTAATTATCACTTCTTTAGTTCCTCTATAACCTCTATCGCAGATAGCTTCAGCTATTGAAGTTTTTCTATTGTTTGTAGCATTTATAAGAACTGCTTGTAATGTTTTAGAATCATGAATATTAGTCTTATGTGCAGATACACCTACAATAATAGATGTTGTTTTAGTTGTAACAATAGATGCCTTAGTTCCAAATTCATATCCCTTATGGTCTTTACCTTTATTGATAGCATAAGCATCCAATTCATGAAGAGAATATATTTTATTAGGAGTGTTTTTCTCTTGTAAAAGTACTCTCATATAAAGATAAAAAGCCTTTGCATATTTCTGATGTAACTCTAAATTATCCTCAAATTTTCTATCAATATCTTTTAGTATTGTTTTTGCTATTTGGCGAAGTCTCTTCATCGCTCCCATAGCTTTTTTTATCTTGCGAGGGTGTCTAAAAAATCTAAGTAGTATTCGTAACTCTTTTGTTTCTTTTTTAAAACTTCTACGGAGTTTAATATTCTCTTTTTTTGCAATCCTTAAAAGATGAATTATAATCTTTATAGCTAACTTTCCATCAGTAGGAAATGTTATATTACTCTCTTGTACTGTAGAATCTACTATTACATGTTTTTCCTCTGATGCTTCGCCATGTAGTTGTACACTCATTTTAAAGATAAACTCTATCCCCTCTTTACCTATACGATTTCTAAACTTCACAAGTTCCGTTGGATGACAAGGTATTGAAGCTTGATAATCACTAAGTCCACAAAAATATTGAAAGTATGGATTCTGCTTCCAGTGTTGTACTACAGATTCATCACTTAAGTTTTTTAGTTGTTTGAGTAGTAGTATCCCTACCATTAACCTTATTGGTTTAGGTGGTCTTCCTTCTCCAGTATAATATTTTTTAAATTCTTCTTCAAATTTAGACCAAGGAAATATATCTGCTAATTTGATAAGAGAATCATTCGTATCTAACATATCCATAAATGAGCCATAAAAGAGATTTTTCTGTAATATTTTCGACAAAATTATTGTCCTATTTTAGGGATTTGATGTTTTTTAGCTTGTTTTTATTGTTGAAATTATAGCTAAA
>JAMOMC010000180.1 GCA_027068765.1 Campylobacterales bacterium | reverse complement strand
CAACAGCATTTGCAGATCAAACTTACCTACTCCAAGCAATAGAGCTAAATTTGGTAAAATACCTCATAAAGCCAATTTTAGAAGAGAGTCTAAATGAAGCTTTAAGTGAAAGTTTTAACAAGATTAGCAACAGAGAAAAGAGTGTTGTAAGATTAAGTAAATTGCACTATTTTGACTCTTTTAATAAAACCCTTTTTTATGAAAGCACTCTCATTAAACTATCTCCTCTTGAGATGGAGTTTTTAACTCTTTTAATAGCTCAAAAAGATAGAATACTCTCATACAAAGAGATTGAAAACTATATCTGGGAGGGAGAGCATATGAGTGAAGATGCCATAAAAACATTAGTCAAAAATCTTCGAAAAAAAATCTCCAAAGATTGCATTCAAAACCACTCAAAACTCGGATACAAGATAAATTTATATCATGGATAAAGCCCTCAAAATAAAACTCTCTTTTATTATGGTGATTTTTTTTGCATTTTTGATAAACTATGAAAAGGTTATTTTTATAAAACCTATAATCTACTCCTACTATTCACTATCTTCTATTGTTATCTCATCTATCTCTTTAGGTATAATTTTGTCAGTTGTAGCTTACAATATCTCAATATTTTTCTACTCTAAACAGATGCAGTATTTATACTATGCTCTAGCACAACTTAGTGTTTTGTTTTTTTTAATCACTTTGGAGAGTCTTTATATCGCTCCGTTTAACTTACTTTATGATTTGGATAATTTTACTATTCATGCCCTAATGCATCTATCAATCTTAATTTTTTCTATGCTTTTTATTCGAGAGTTTTTAGATACAAAAGAGATAAAAAAGCTAGATATTATCATCCAAGTGATAATCTACCTCAGCTTCATCGACATCTTTATCACTCTTATAACAGGTCAAAATATCATAACAGGATTAATTCCTATATTTATCCCTATCTATCTTGTAATTTCAGAATCAAATCGTCTCATAAAAAACAAAAATATACCTTATTATCTATTTTATTTTGCCTGGAATTTAGTCATAATTGTTGGGGCTTTGGTCTATCTAAAAGTGCTTAACGATGACTTTCCATTTTTACATATCGCATTTTCTATCGAAGCTTTACTACTCTCTTTAGCTCTTACTTACAAGATAA
>JAMOMC010000179.1 GCA_027068765.1 Campylobacterales bacterium | reverse complement strand
TTACAAGATTAACTAATTGAAAAGGTAAAAATATATATTGAGTGAGTCTTGACATACCTAATTCAAATCTAGATAAAAATAGTATACCTTCTTTAAAGTCTTCATCTTGAATATCTATATTATCAAAAGTTGAACCCATTAAATCTGTATTATGTAAATTAACATTACTAAAAAAACAGTTATTGAAATTTACATTATATAAAGTAGCTCCCCTCATATTAATATTATATAATTTTGAATATGAAAAATCTAATTCACTTAAATCTAAACCTTCAAGATTTATAGGATTATATTGCTCCATTTTAATGCCACTAAAATACTTTCTCGCCCACTCAGGAGCTGAAGTTCTATTTGAATAATTCCAACCTCGAATTATATTAAACAACTGTGTAGGATTTTCTAATCTAGAATTAAAAAAACTCTTATTGTCAATGTCTGTATCAAGTAAATTTCCAATTACTAAAGCTAACCATTTATCTATATCTGTTGGAAAATCACTTGCTTGAGCATTTTGAAAGACTGTTAACTCTTTATCATAAAGTGCATTTTTGCTCTCTGTCTTAGCCATTAACAATGTTGTCTTAGAATCAATAATCTTAGTTGCAAGATTAATTATTTTTTCAATTTCTTCTTCATTTATAGCCCATTTTTTTAGTAGAGACTCATTTATCTTTGATGAACCATTATCTATCTTAACAATATCAAACCATTTTAAATCAATTGTACTGCAGTACAAAGTATTATGTTTTTCAGTTGCCAACGAAGCAAGTAAAGGATATAAAAGTTTTCTTTTTTCTTTAATGTTTTTAGTTGCTTTTTCTGATACTGTCTCTTTTAAAAGTTTGATAAGCTCTTTAAAAAATAGTATGGTCTGTTCTGTTGGCTCTCCAAGTATCAACTTGCTTCTAGCCTCTGTAATATCACTATTTTTATCTAATGCATATTTGATAAAAACTTTTAAATAGTATTCTGCTAAAAGTATTTCTGCAAATGATTGGTGTTGGAAATGAAGGTTATTATCTTCTTCACCAAAGTAAGAGTGTGATAAAAATTGTATTTCCGTGACACCCTCTTTTTTGTATCTCTCTAAAATATCTCTATCTGATTCATTTCTATTTTCTCCATCCAACACTCTACAAATATCAGCTTTTTTTAAAACTCCTTGTTCTCCATGTTGTCTCTTCAGCATCCAAAGTGAAGAGATAGAGTGTAGGATATTTCTATATCGTATCTCCTCTTCTTGATTAATTTCATGATGTTTATCATCTTTTGTAAGAAGATTGATAAAAGATAGATAAACACCTATCTTTCCAATTTCTAAAAAATCAACATTATGGATAATCAATTGATAAATCATATATGAGAAGATAGGTCTCCTAAGCTCTGCCCTAGATAAAGTTTTTTCATCTAATAACTTTTGATATATATTTATCTGTTTGTTTTTCTTAATACTATCTATAATTTCTTTTGCAAAACCAGTAGTTCTGATGGTTTTAAGTGAAGTATCATTTTTTAAAGCATGATAAAGCCAATTGTTAAATTGCTCTTTTTTAAATCCATATAAAGATATAAATTGTGGAATATTTTCTTTATTTTCATTTTGTATAGTATATGGTTCATGTTCTTTTAGATAATTTTCCAAACCATCAGAAAAAGGTCTTGATGTGATAATGATTCTATTTGTTCTATATTTTTCTTTATCTATATTTTGTATATCTTTGATAGATGAAATAACTTTATCTACCTTTGATTTAGTTAGCTCTCCACTTTCATCCAATGAATCAACTAAAAAAATATACTTTTTCTTTCGAAAATATTCATCTTCAATCCTTATGCCATATTCATCAAGTAGATAACTTCCTAAAACTCCATATGTTCCATCACTTGAATATGTACTAAATTCTCTTAAATTAAAATATATAGGGAAATATCCCTCTTTTATCTCTGTATATTCTTTTGCTAACTTAGAAGCATACTGTTTTAAAAATACTGATTTTCCTTTACCAAAATCAGCAATAGCAAATAAAATATGTTTTAGACAATTATTATCAGATGAACACTTTTTAAAATAGTCCTCTATTAAAACTTCAATCGGTTTTAAATCGTTCTCAATCTTTTGATATTCTTGTTCTCTCTCTTCACCACGATGGTATCTCAATCTTTCATCTTCTTGCTTATCTAAAAAAGAAGATACTGGCTTCCAACTTGCAAAAGTTTTCTCATATCTTAGTTCTTCATTCTCTTTAAAACCTATCTTGTTAAGTTGGTACATATCATAAAGCAATTTAGACTCTTTTTCTTCAAATAAAAATTCTTGTATCTCTTCTTTGTGTTTTTCATAGTCATTAGTCCCAAAAGTTTCTATAATTGTAGTTTCTATATGTTCATTGAAACTTCTCTTAAATATCTTGATATCTTCATTTGATACTTCTAAATCATCTAATAACTTTTGTATTTTCTCTTTTACAAAAACGATTATAGGATGATATTGAGGTGTAAAAATAGTTAAAACATTTTCTTTTTTAAAAGTTTCTTCACTAATGGCTAAAGTATCTATCAATAAGGCTTCTAAAGATTTGGATTTGTTGGGTAAAATAGTGACGACTTCTAAAGATTTTCCAACTTGTATTAATGCTGCTTTTAAATAAGTATTTGAAGCAAAATCTTTTAGTTTTTCTTTAGACAAACCATCAAAATAACTATTAATTTTATTTTGAGCAAAAAGCTTTATCAATATACCTACTGTACCTGTAGCACCATTTAGAGTATCTTGTCCTGAATCATCAAAATTGTCTTTTATATATCCAGCAACATTTTTTAAACTTTCAGGTAATATTTTAACAATCTTGTTAATACTATTTTTACTCATAGACTATCCTAGTTTTTTAATTATTTAAACAATTATATCAAAATTTATAATTTCATTAAAGTAAACTAAACGGCACTAAATATTAGAACATTTTTTCTCTCAAAATAAAGGAAGTTAAAAAAGTATTTAAAGATGAATGTAAACAGAGTGAATGTACAAAATATTTGGGACTGCATACATTAGAAATACACTTAAGGATGATTTAGACAAAAAAAGAGAAAAACTTAAGAGTTTAGATTTATCATAATTTGCTGGCATGTGAGAAGATAGAGATATTTCACTCAAAATCATTCGAAAATCTGCATGGAAATAATACTATATAGATAAAAATATTTCAAAATGAAATATTTTTTTACCTTTTTAAAATAACTGCTAAAATATCACCAAAGCAAAAGGTGGTACAATATGAAAGTGATAGATATTATAGGCAAAGAGATTGAGATATATAAAGTGAAGTTGTTGCTTTTTATGGCAATTTCTGGGGGTAGTTGGGTTTATATATTTAAGATTGATGGGGTTGCTTTTGAGATAGTGCTTGTTTTGGTGTTTTTTATAGCAAGTTTTGGAATTTTTTCAAATGTTTTAAAACTTAGTGACTTACAAAGAGAATTAAAAGGATTTAAAAATGATTGGAACAATTATGGCAGTTACTTTTATTTTGGCTGGTGTTTTAGCATTTATTGCTCATAAGAAAAAATGGAAAATTATAGATTATTTTTAGATGATAGTTTGAAATTGTACCCAGATTAAATTTATACTAATTTTTTTACAAAGTTTTATCTATATAAGCTTGAACTTCTTTTTTTGTTAAATTTTAATTACATTTTATGTAAAATGGAAAATTATTTAAAAAAGGTGGGTAAGTTGCAAAAGATGTTGAAAGTACTAAATGATTTAAATGAACTTGTTATGTTTAAACACTCTATTTTTTCACTCCCTTTTATTTTTATTGCTATGGTTATTGCAGCTGATGGCTGGTTTGGTTGGAAGCTTTTTATTTTTGGAATTTTAGCAGCAATTAGTGCTAGAAATTTTGCAATGGGTTTTAATAGATATATAGATATTGATATCGATAAGGATAATCCAAGAACAGCAAATCGACCTAGTGTTGATGGGAGACTAGGTAAAAATAGCATCTTGATTTTTACACTTGTTAATGCTTTGATTTTTGTTATTGTTGCTTATTTTATAAACTCTTTGGCTTTTTGGCTTAGTTTTCCTATTTTGTTGATTTTGGGAGGGTATTCGCTTTTTAAGAGGTTTTCCTCTTTGGCGCATCTTGTTTTGGGACTTTGTTTAGGGCTTGCACCAATTGCGGGTGTTGTTGCTGTACAAGGTGAGATAACTCTATGGTCTATTTTTCTCTCTATTGGTGTTATGTTTTGGGTTGGAGGGTTTGATTTGCTTTACTCTCTTCAAGATATTGAGTATGACAAAGAGGTTGAGCTTTACTCTATTCCTTCTATTTATGGTTCAAGTTGTACTCTTTTTTTATCAAAGATATTTCATGGGCTTACTATTTTGTTTTGGGTGTTTTTTGCTTATTTATCGCAGAGTGGATTTTTTATATATTTAGCTGTTTTTATTTCGGCTGTGATTTTGTACTTTGAGCATCTTATTGTAAACAGAGATTTTACTAAAATAGATAAAGTTTTTTTTACTCTTAATGGTTATCTAGGTATAATGTTTTTAATTTTTGTGATAATTGATAAGGCTATTTAAAATATGGATATAAGATTTATAGATGCTATTTTGGATGTATCTTTTGAGTTGATGGATGAAAAAGATGAAGAGTTTAAAAAAGAGTATCGGATTTTGTCTGATTTTGAAGAAGATGCTGTTGGGCAGTGGTTAAAATTAGCAAAAGCTAGAGGTGAGGCTAGAGATAGTGATGAAGTTTTGATGAGACTTTTGGTGGAGCTTCATGCTAAAATTGATACTTTGACAGCATTAGTTAAAAACGAAACAAAAGAACTTTTAGATTTAAAACAAAAAACTAAAATCAGTGGAATTGGGTTTGAGTATATTCGAATTGAAGATGAAATTTTAGAAAAAGATAAAGAGTACTATTGCAGAATTGAAATGCCTATTTTTCCAAAGAGGAGCATGCCGATTTTTGTAAAAGCATTAAATCAAAATAGTGCTAAAATTTCTCTTATGCATGAGAGAGATGAAAAAGATTGGAATTCTTATGTGACAGCTAGAGAGAGGGTGGAAATTCGTGAAAAAAAGGAGAAGAATTGATTATTGAGATACTTGCTTTTACATCTTTTGCAATTGTCTTAATGCTTCTTATTGCATATTTTTACTATCGTGACAAGGGGATTATTCGGCAGTTAGAGCAGTATGAATTGGCTATTGATGACTTGAGTAGTAGGCTTTTTAAAGTTGAGAGCAATAGTAGTGCAGAAATTACAAGCATTGAAAATATTACCCATTTTAGTAAACATTTAAAAGAGGTAGAAGAAAATTTAAACAATAAACTTGAAGATTTAGGTGACCCACTTTTAAAAACTATAAGAGCGATAAAAGATATGGAAGATAAATTAAAAATAATCGACCAAAACTTAAATGAGAGAATAGGCAAGTTAGAGGAGTCCTCAAAACTCTCCACTATGTCAAGCGGTACAAAGATGATAAATGAAAAAGCAATAGTTGATCTTTACAAAGCAGGATACTCAGCGGAGGAGATTGCTAAAACAGAGAGAACTCCTATCGGTGAGGTGGAGTTGATTTTAAGGATTGCAAATCTTAGATAATGTACACCCTTCATGGAGAGGGATTTTAAAAGATGCATTAGGCTCTTTAGATACTAGATATTTGGAATTTTTAAAAACTGATAACTCTTACTTTCCTGGTATAAATAACTTCTTAAATGCTTTTAAATTACCCCTTGAAGATACAAAATATATCCTTTTTGGACAAGACCCATATCCTAGAGTTAAAAGTGCTAGTGGTTATGCTTTTATAGACAGTGAAGTTAGCTCTATATTTGGTGAAGAGGGCTTATCAAAAGAGGTAAACAAAGCTACAAGTCTTAGAAATTTTATGAAGATGATACTTCTTTGTGAAGGAGAGTTAAGAGATGATTTTTCAAAAGATGCAATCTCTAAAATAGATAAAACACTTTATATAAACTCAATTTTTGATTTAAAAGATAATTTTGAAAAAAATGGTGTTTTACTTTTAAATATGGCATTGATATTTACA
>JAMOMC010000178.1 GCA_027068765.1 Campylobacterales bacterium | reverse complement strand
AATAAAAATGAGTTTGAACAAGCAGTTTTAAACATCATGAATAATGCACAAGATGCAATTGTAGAAAAAAAAATAAAAAACCCTAAGATTATTATATCAATCGATAAACCAACCATAATGATAACAGACAATGCAGGAGGAGTTCAAAAAAAATATCTCGATAAAATTTTTGAACCATACTTTAGTACCAAAAAAGATAGCGATGGCATAGGACTTTATATCGCTAAGATGATTATTGAAAAGCAAATGAGTGGTAAACTTTTGGTTAAAACAGATGATGTAAATACAACTTTTATAATTAGATTGTAATTAAATTCAGCTCCCCATCAACTATCACCCTTATCTGCTTTATCTTCTTTGAAATTTTATAAACATATACAAAAGATATATCTTTAGAGTTATCACAACTTTGTTTAATTGATGATATCTTAATCTCACTATCTAAGATGCTATCTTCGTAGTAGCAAGATTTTGATACAAATGTATAAATCAAGATATTATCTTTTTTAAAATTAACATTTGCATTTAACATTTTATTGTCCCATAGGGCAAGTTTTGCATCTGGCGTTACAGAATTTAACTCATCAGAAAAACTCTCTAATGACAAGTTGGAGTCTAAAACTTTATAAGAAAACCCAAACCTAGATGCAACATCTATCTCATAAAAATCTCCATCAAAAATTTTTGAAATAAGTACAACCTCCTCAGCCAATTTTGCATCACCTGCCGGTCCTCTCTCCCCATCTTCATTTGGAGTATTCATAACACCACATCCAATAGTGAAAATAGCAAACAAAAAGAGAACGGCTTTAAAAATCATAAAAAATTCCTTTAAGTTTCAATATACTATTATAGTACTATGTTAACATAAATAAATGTAGAAAAAGTGTAGAAACATGCAAACAAAACCAAAATACTCACTCCTATATGTTGAAGATGATGAGTCAACTCGTCGCATAGCTGTCTTATATTTAGAAGAGTTTTTTACTAAAATCTATGAAGCAAGTGATGCAGATGTGGCATTAGAAATCTACAAAGATAAAAAGCCAGACATTATCATAACCGATATTGAGATGCCGAAAAAAAATGGCTTGGAGTTTTGCAAAGAGATTAGGAAAAATGATGATAAAACACCTATCATCATAACAACCGCTTACACAACAACTGAG